>JAAEOZ010000109.1 GCA_024222685.1 Gammaproteobacteria bacterium
AAATGGTGTACATCGACTTTGGGCCGTTTGCTAACGGGTTGGTCGCATAAATAATGATGCACTGAATCGGCGCAGATCGATGCCTGGCCAATAGCTGTAGTGAGCAGGTGAGGACGGACAATATCGCCTGCTACAAAATGACCCTCTTTACCGGGAACCCGAAAACAAGCATCGGCATCGATTAATCCATGGCCATTATCCAGGACTTCAAGGCCATTAAGATCACCTGACTGACCTATAGCAGATACGATTAAATCACAATCGATGACATATTCTGTTCCTTCGACCGGTTCGGGACGGTTATCGACCATGTTACATTGACACATTTTGAGACCAGTCGCACGGCCGTCGTCATCGAGTAAAACTTCCAGTGGCATTACGCCATCCTGAATGTCCACACCTTCACGCAGAGCGTCGTCTACTTCGTGTTCCGATGCAGTCATCTGATCGCGTTTGAATAACGATGTGAGTACTACCTGGGCACCATCACGCGCCGCTGCAAATGCAGAGTCATGTGCCACGTAGCCACCTATGACATGCTCGGGTTTCTGATCTTTGGGCAGGATATCGATCTTACCGAGTCGTCTTGCTACTGAGACAACGTCGATAGATGTATCACCGCCACCGATACAGACAACCTTGCTTGTAGTTACCTGCAAATCACCCTTGTTAAACGCTTCGAGGAATCCCACACCAGAAACACAGTTAGGAGCATCTGCATTTTTAACTGGAATCGGACGACCATCTTTACAACCGACCGCCCAGATAACCGCATCATACTCCTGTTCCAGAGTTTGCATTGATACATCGGTTCCGACACGGGTGTTGAGTTTAATTTCAATTCCACCCATATCGAGAATTCTCTGGATTTCGTGATTGAGAAACTCACGTGGCGTACGATAGCCGGGTATGCCATATTTGAACATGCCGCCGAGTTCTTCATGATCGTCGAAAATAACTGAACTATGGCCTTTACGGCGTAGTTGATAAGCCGCAGCGAGACCTGCCGGGCCACCACCGACAATGGCGACTTTTCTACCGCTGAGCTCAGCACTGTTATCAAAGCTAAAATTAGATTCCTTTGCGCTGTCACCGATATATTGTTCAACTGCGTTTATGCCGACAAAATCTTCAACCTGATTACGGTTACAACCTTCCTGGCAGGGTGCAGGGCAGACACGCCCCATCATGCTCGGAAACGGATTGGCATCAGTTAATCGGCTGAATGCATATTCCTGCATAGACATATCTTTGGGCGGCTTTTCGATTCCGCGTACGATATCGAGCCAGCCTCGAATATCTTCACCCGAAGGACAGCTACCCTGGCAGGGTGGGGTGCGATGCACGTACGTCGGGCATTTATGCGAAGTATCCTGGTTAAAAATAGCTTCGTCAAAACTGCGATATCTGGTATCACCTTCAGTGTATTTTCTAAAGGTTAGTCGAGTGTTCATATCTTTACTCGATGCTGCCATCTGACTCTCCTGAAATTGAATCTGAATCGGTTTGTTGACCGGTTAGTATCAATGCACTACTAACCAGCTGGTGAATACTGACAACCATGTCCATACCCATGCCGTAAACCGGTAAAATTTTACTGAACTGAGATTTGCATATGGCGCATATAGCAGCCATGTGAGTAACGCCTTGTTCGTCGATGACATTTTTCAAGGCGGTCATTCTAGGCATGGCGCCCTTAACGCGAACTTCCAGTAAATCGTCAGTTAGCAGGCCACCTCCACCGCCACAACAGAAAGTTGCTTCGTGTATAGTCTCCGGCGCCATATCAACAAAGTTATTGCAGGCGGCACGAATTATGTCGCGAGGAATAGTAAACTGACCTCCTGGGGTATTTCCCATACGTGACGCGCGTGCGATATTGCAGGAATCGTGGAACGTGACTGTCATCCAGTCGTTTTCGGATGGATCCAGATTAAGCTTACCGCGCTGGATCAGGTCATGCGTAAATTCACAGATATGCATCGGAACCGGATAGGCCGGGTCTAGGAAATCAAAAGGGCCTGCCAGTGTATTCAGGTAACTATAGGCAACGCGCCAGGCATGGCCACACTCACCAAATATGATTCTTTTAACACCGAGATCAATCGCCGCCTCGCGGATACGTAGCGCGATTTTGCGCATATTTTCCAGGTTGCCGATAAACAGGCCGAAATTAGCGGCCTCTGATGCTTTCGAACTCAGCGTCCAGCTCACGCCGGCTTCATGGAATACCTTGGCATAACCCATTAATCCATCGACATGAGGCTCGGCAAAAAAATCCGCGGAAGGCGTAACGACCAGGATATCTGCGTTTTTTACATCGAGCGGTAAACGCACAATGACGCCAGTTTCGTCTTCTATATCTTCCTCGAGACCTTCCAGTGTATTGCGTAAGGCGGGTTCGGGTAATCCAAGATTATTACCAATTTTGTAGACCTTACCGATAATCTCATTACTGTATTTCTGGCCAACTCCGACCCTGGCCATGATATCGCGAGCCGCCATGGTGATTTCGGCGGTGTCGATTCCAAAGGGACAATATACCGAGCAGCGGCGACATTCAGAGCATTGGTGATAGTAGTTGTACCAGTCATCAATTACCGATTTATTCATTTCCTGGCCGCCAATAAGCCAGTCGAGACCAAGCTTGCTGAGGAATTTTCCTGCAGGTGTATGATATTTACGATAGACGCTGCGAAACAGGTCCTGGCGGGCTACCGGCATGTTCCTGGGGTCTGAAGAGCCAAGGTAATAATGACATTTGTCAGTACAGGCACCGCATTTGACGCAGGAGTCCAGAAATACTCGTAAAGCACGGGAATTTTCAACGGCCTCACCCATCGCCTCGACCGCTTTTTGTTCCCAGTTATCGACCAGTTCGCCCGGAAAACCGAGTGGTTGCTGATGATCAGGTTTGGCGATAAACGGACCACTCGCGGCCATGACGCCCGGATTGATATGCGGTGTGTGGATATTTTTTAACAGCTCAGGTACTTCGAATTCCAGACTGGCCATAAGCTAACTTTCCGAACCGTTATGTCCGCCGGGCGGGCCTGATACCCAGCTCGGCGCATGGCGTTTCTCGCGGGGATTGTCTGCCTGGTTACGAGTAGGGCTGAAAAAAACACCTGGAGCATGTAGTAATTTGCTAAATGGGAAAATAATCAGCAACACAGCGACCATAACGAGATGGATTACCATCGGCGTACTCAGCGGTAAGTTGAATAATTCGAAGTTGAACAGGCCTGTAAAATAGCCCTGAATGGCGATAATATCGGGACGCACCAGTAGTTGCATCATTAGCCCGCTGAAGCCAATCAATAACAGCATTACCAGCATCAGGTAGTCAGATGGTGAAGAAATATATCTGACTCTATCGACAACAATACGCCGTAACAGTAGACCTGCAAGTCCCAGCATCATGGTGTAGGCGGCATATTTGCCGAGGGGCTGTATCAGTGTCACCCAGAACCATGGTTGTTCCTGGAAATAGCGGATATGCCGTGCCAGTACCAGAAACAGGGAAATATGGAACATCCAGCCGAATAACCAGATCCATTTATTTGATTTGAAGAGACTTTCAAACAGGATAACTTCCCGTGCCATACGCAATATGACACCACCACCGGTAATCGGTGCCGGTGTCGTCGGTATCAACAGGGGTGCTTCTGTTTTCCAGTACTGGCGCATTTTATACGCAAGACCGGTTGCCAATATCAGTACGGCTGACCCGAAAGTGATGGCAAAAAAGAGACTCATTTTATCACTACCATCAGTTTGGCTAGTTGGTTACTGCTAGAGTTTTATACGCAGCCCGTAGGCTTGGGTAAACCGGCATATTTGCAGGCTTGCTTGGCTGGTCCGTAAGGGAATAGCTCGTATAAATACTTACTGTTGCCTTTATCTTTACCCAGGCGTTTTCCTATCGCTTTGGTCAGGACACGAACTGCCGGCGCAATCTGATACTCTTCGTAATACTCACGCAGAAAGTTGATCACTTCCCAGTGCCCGTCGGCTAGCTCTGCATCATCACTATTGGCAAGAGCTTCAGCAACTTCGGGTGACCAGTCGGAAAGATTGGCGAGATAACCTTCTTCGTCGGTTTCGTAGCTCGTTCCGTTTACATCTAATGGCATGATTTTCTCCAGATCTCTTTGTACTTAGTTAAGGGATACGTCTTGTTAAAGCCAGTTTTGTACTCGATCGTTTTCAGTCACGAGGTTGACAAAACCCGTATAGTCCACCAGGGTCACATTGTCCATGATACGTTGCTCGGGTAACCCGCGAGCCCTGATATCTTCATGTAAAGCAAAAAACTGAATTCCGCTAGCTACAGCTTTGTTAATCTTTTCTGAAACAGATGTATTCTGTAAAGCCGCAATGACTGCATCCTCGATCAGTAAAACACTACCATCGGATTTACAAACCGAAAGGCAACTATGCAGAGAGTTTCGTTCAAAAGCAGATTTATTGACAGTATGTAAAGTAGCCATATCGATAGCCTAAAAATTTAATAGAACATCGGCGGATTCGATGACATCCGATAATTGTTCGCGACTCACCAGATGAATCGAACTCTTTTCCTCCCAGTCGTCGTCTTCATCTTCGTATAC
>JAAEOZ010000110.1 GCA_024222685.1 Gammaproteobacteria bacterium
GAAGGACTGCTGACAGTTGCGGGATTGATTTTCTGGTTTGGCTGGCACGTCTGGCAACATCAAAAGGAATCCGCCGAATTTGAGAATGATTTGGAAAATATTAAAAAGCAGGGAGGCGTAGGAAAAGTCCTTGAAGCAGAATCTAACAGGGAAATGAAGGATACTGTAGGCTAGGATCCATACGTAACTTTCTAAGGATGTAGTATGGAAGCCCCTTCGGTTAATGATCGAAGGGGCTTTTCATTTTTATACCAATTTATGACGAGAATTTGTGATGATAGTAAAAGATGCGCTCTCAGTTTTACCGGCGCGCCCAATTTTATATATTGTGCCAACAATCATAGTCGTGGTGTTGTCATTTTATTATTGGGAGCAGTACACAAAGTGCTCGGATATTAAACTGTTTCGTACCTCGTTAACCGAGACACTGCATTCGAAGGATTTATCCGAAAAGTTTCGGTTGGTAGAATTTACCGACTTTATCTGGGACAAGGTCAGAATAGCGGTAAGAATTAAACCCGGAGAAAGGAACGCCGAATGCCCTTTTGGCTGGAACTGGGCCGAGTCGGAGCGAGAGTCTCTGATGGCTTCCGGGTTATTGACGGTATTGATGTTTGGTCAGGGAGAATCGATTGTGGGCTACGCCGAATTGCGCAGCGATGAAGTCGAATTTCGTGGGGTTGGTTCCAGCTTAACGCCAAAAACTGCCGTATTTACGCCAGGAAAGAATTCCGATAACGGGGCTATTTTACTGACTTTGAGTCGTTAGTTTAAACTTGAGATTTGTAAAGCGATGTAAAAAAATGTCGTATTAACGATGGTTTGAAAATTGGATTTTTGTAATATACGCTAGATAGAAAATGACCGGTCGGAAGCATAGATAGCCAGTCTTAATAAATTTATTTTGGGAGCATCCAACAAGTGGCTACGATAATTGATGGCAAGGCCTTTTCGGCAAATCTACGCGCCGAAATAGCTCGAAAAGTTGAAATAGTTAAACAAAATCATGGTCTAACACCTGGACTTGCGGTGGTGCTAGTTGGTGAAGACCCGGCCAGTCAGGTTTATGTACGCAGCAAGGGTAAGCAAACTGCCGAGGCTGGCATGAACTCTTACGAGCATAAACTCGATGTAGAGACCAGCCAGGCCGATTTACTGGCACTCATCGACCAGCTCAATAACGACCCGGATGTCCATGGCATTCTGGTGCAGCTACCTTTGCCGAAGCATATCGACGAAGAGTCGGTGATCAATTCTATCAGGGTCGAGAAAGATGTCGATGGGTTCCAACTTTCCGATGTCGGCAGGGTATCGATTGGCGCCGAGGGTATTGTACCTTGCACACCTCTCGGCTCTATGATGATGCTGAAAGATCAACTTGGTTCTTTATCTGGTAAAAGAGCCATTGTTGTCGGCCGGTCAAATATAGTGGGTAAACCTATGGCGGCTTTATTATTGGCTGAAAGTTGTACAGTAACGATAGCTCATTCCCGCACTGAAGATTTACCCGGTGAATGTCGACGAGCTGATATCGTCGTCGCCGCAGTCGGTCGTCCAGAAATGGTCAAGGGCGACTGGATCAAGCCCGGAGCGACTGTAATTGATGTCGGCATTAATCGAATCGAAAAAGAGGATGGCGGCACCAGACTGGTTGGCGATGTCGAATTCAAGTCGGCCAGTCAAGTCGCCGGTGCAATTACCCCGGTACCCGGTGGTGTGGGCCCGATGACGATTGCCTGTTTGTTGCATAACACACTACAGCAGGCCTGCCGTTTGAATGGTGTTGATGTACCGGAATAAACCGGCTTTTTATGCCACTCATATTACGACGTAGTCTGATATTTGTCGCCCTTTTACTGGGTGGGTTGGTGCTGTACTCATTGTGGTTTGGTATGAAAGCAGACCGTTTCGACGATACTGCTATCCCATACCTGGAGTCATCGATTCCAATCTTAGCCAGTTGGCAGTATGAACAGTTAAAGCCATTATTATCTCCTGCAGCAAAGTCAGACTTTAATAATGAAAAGATGCAGGAGGCATATCAATTGTTCAGTCGGCTTGGTCGATTCGAATCGATGGAAAGGCCTCGCTACTCAAAGAATCATAGTGATACCAGCAAGGAATTTGGGGATGTCGAGGTTGTCGATTATCAGGTGCCATTACAGTTTGAGACTGGTCCGGCGATTATCAAAGTCAAACTGATAGCGGATGGCAAGTCTTATTATATTCATCATTTTGGTATTCATTCGGAAATCTTCTCCGAAAGCTCTCAGGCCAATTAGTCGTTAATCGTTATGGACGCATAAAAATTCCATCTAAGCTCATTACCCCCTAAGTGGTACGCCTCCATAGTAATTGACGATTTTCGGTCTGAAGAGAAAAATGTGGTTCTGGAAATTGAGTTTTCTCAGAATAATAATTACTATTATCTTACGAGGTATCGGAAGCGGTAACAGCTTGCGATTACCAACATAAACTTATAAATGCTTTTGGAGGATACATAATTATGGGAATCACGCGAAGAGATATTTTACGCGCTACTGCCGCAGGCGCTGTGGTTGCGGGAACTTCAAGTTTACCTACCGGCCTTTTCGCAGCTAGCAATAAGACTGTAAAAATAGGTATGAATATTCCGATGACAGGTGACTATGCACCCTGGGGCCTACCTGGTTTATATGGTTGCGAAATTGTTGCCAACGATATCAATGCTGCTGGCGGAGTAGAGATTGGTGGTGATAAATACAATATCGAAATGGTGGCTTACGACCATGGCTATGATACAGAAAAAGCAGTGCAGGGTTACAAGAAGCTGGTGCTGGAAGACGATGTCAAGATGGTCATGATGTTGGGTGGTTCGACAGTTGCATCGGTACTGCCCTGGGCACAGCGCAAGAAAATGTTAACCACTACCTTGCTGCCAAGTGATATCACAACAAAATCTGACTATCTAATTGCTACCTGCGAATCACATCCGCTGTATAACGTTACTGGCGTCGAATGGCTGGCGAAAAACTTTCCCAATGCGAAAACTGCGGCAATTGTTACCAATAACGATGCCGAATACGGCCTGCAGTCGGCCGCTACTTATAAGGCAGCTTTCGAGGTCGAAGGTATAGACGTTGTTGACGTTAACCTGCATGGTTTCGATATCACTGATTTTGCGCCTATCGTCAGTTCAGTGTTGGCAAAGAAGCCCGATATTTTCTGTATGGCGACCAGCTTCTATGTCACACCTCTCATGGAGCAGCTGTATCACCAGGGTTTTAAAGGCAAGATCATCTCGTGCACACTGGATTTCTACGATGAGATTATCGCTAAAACCAGTAAGGAATTTGTGAATGGCACGATCTTCCAGTTCCCTGATTTTGATGATCCGGCATTGAATGATGCGGGTGTTAATTTCCCTAACCCGGGCGATTTTGACGCTAAGTACAGAAAGGATCATCCTAACGACTGGTCGGCAGTTTCCTGGGAGTACCCGGCGATTTTGCTGAACTGGATCGAAGGCGCGAAAGCTGCCGGTAGTATTGAGCCTGGCGATGTATTGAAGTCCCTCAAGTTCACCTTAAATCCCGCATTTGTATTCGGTGAGGGACAATGGTGGGGTAGCCAGCTCTGGGGCCAGGATAATGCTGTTGTCGGTCGTTGGCCGGTAGTTGTGGTTGAGAATGGCAAGGCCCGAATCCAGGAATACAGAAGTGTTTCAGATTGGTTGAAGAAGAATAAGGATGTACTCATCAAGCATATGAAAGAACTCGGCCTGCGTACTGTATAGGCGGGTTTAAACCGAATCTTCCTCAGTAAATTACCGAATCATGGAGAAGTCTATTCCTCTCCATGATTCGGATCTTTTAACCGCGAGGCGGATTTATCGTTGAATGCGCTATCCATGCTGACAACAACTGTGGGGAAATTTTGTGGAGCTGATTCTCCAGTCAATAGTTAACGGTCTGATTCAGGGAGGATTCTTCGCTCTATTTGCAGTAGGTCTGGTGCTGATTTTCGGCGTTATGAGTGTGGTTAATTTCGCTCATGGTGAGCTGGTTATGATTGGTGCTTATACCATCTGGTTACTTCACGCACAAAATGGCCTCGCATTTATTCCCGCGATAGGCGTTGCCATTATTCTGGTAACCGTCATCGGTCTTTTGATGGAACGTTTTCTGTTTCGACCCACACGCGATGATCCACTGGCCGGACTGATCTGCTCGATAGGAGTGCTGTTTATCCTGCAGGTAGTTGCTACCCTGATCGGTGGTGATGGGCCATCGAAACAGGTGCCACCACCATTTCACGGTACCCTGATTTTATTTGATACTTTACGTATTCCATATCAACGCATTTTTAGCCTGGCGGTATCAATCGCTGCGCTATCAACGTTGTGGTACTTTCTTACGCGCACCAAACTGGGTTGGGCGTTAAGGGCGGTGGCGCTGGACCGGGAAGCGGCGGCCTTACAGGGAATTAATATCAATCGTATATCAATGATTGCAATTGGCGTTGGAGCGGGCCTGGCCGGACTCGCCGGCGCATTGATGGCACCGCTGACAAATATCAATCCCCACATGGGGCACAATGTCATTATCACGGCGTTTATTGTCACCATCGTCGGTGGTGTCGGCAGCCTGTCGGGTGCAGTACTGGCTGCGGTTTTGTACGCATTATTTCATACCTTTATCACCGTATATTTTGGCGGCACAGTCGCCACAATCTGTGGATTAATCATGATGGTGGTTGTGCTGATTGTTAAACCGACCGGCATCATGGGTGTGAGAGTAAGCGAGTAACTGCATGAATAGTAAACTTAAAAAAGTCATCGGCAGTCTCGTCTTGATGGCTGTGCTAATTACGATACCGCATTTTCTAAAATTTCATCATCAGGACCTGCTCATATTCCTGACTATCAATGTGCTGGTGGTTGCCAGTTATCGCATCGTTACGCTGACGGGTGAATGGTCATTAATCCACGCGGTGATGATGGGTGTTGGGGGTTATACCGCAACATTGCTGTTTAAAAATTTCGAGCTGGGGATGTGGTTCACCCTGCCGCTTGCAGGTGGCGTTTCAGCGCTTGTCGCCGGGATATTGTGCTTTCCGTTATTTCGTATGACACAGTTTTATTTTTTGATCGGTTCCTTCGCGGCCGGTGAGGCTATCCGGCTGGTATGGATTCAAAATGTCAGCCCGTTTGGTGGTACCGGCGGGCTGAGTGGTGTGGAGCCCCCGATGCTGGGTGGTATCGATTTTCTCGATGCCATTCCTTACTACTATCTATCGCTGGTAGTGGTCGGGTTTTGTCTGTTTATTCTTTACCGTATCGAAAACTCGCGTATTGGTTTAACGCTACATGCGGTTCACTGGAAGGCACCGTTGGCCGAGTCGGTTGGCGTCGATACCTGGCGTTATCGGGCGCTGGCCTTTGTGATTGGCTCATTTTTTGTCGGTATTGCTGGTGGTCTGAAAGTGCATTATCTTGGCACGATTACCCCCAACCAGTTTGGTATTGGTTTTATGGTGTTTATCCTGATCTGGGTAATCGTCGGTGGTTATAACAAATTCTACGGCCCGATAATCGGCGTCGTTGCGCTTACTGTTTTCGATGAATCTATCAGGAGCTTTGAAGAAATACGCCCCGCCATTTACGGTGCGGTGTTGATCATTTCCATACTGTTTTTGCCGCTAGGGCTGGAAAGCATTCCGGCGAAGTTCAGGGCCTGGTTTGGTATTGGTGCAGACCCCAAAGCGTCGACACTCACCGATAAATAGCCTGCAGCGAGAATACTGTGCCCGTACTCGAAATAAATAATGTAACTAAAAAGTTCGGTGGATTGACGGCACTAAATGGCGTCAGCTTTCAGGTGGAGGAAGGCGAGATCCGTGGTCTGATTGGTCCCAATGGTGCCGGTAAAAGCACTATGTTTAAGAATATTGCCGGTTTTTACACACCGACCAATGGCAGTGTGATTTACCGAGGGCAAAATATAGAAGGCAAGTCGCCACACATCATCGCTGAACTGGGTATTGTGCGGACTTTTCAGGAAACTACATTGTTCCAGGAACTTACCGTATTCGAAAATGCGTTAGTCGGTTGTCACATTCGCGCGAAGACCGATCTATTTTCTGCCATTCTCGGGCTAGACAGGCAACAGCAAAAAGCGGCCGCAGAAAAAGTCATGGAAGTACTCGATTTTATGGGTCTGGCTGATCGGAAGGATCAGTTGGCATCCGAGTTGCCACTGGGGTCGCAACGCGCGTTAGCTATTTCTATTGCTCTGGTTTCGGAACCCAAACTAATGCTCATGGATGAACCCTTTGCCGGCATGAATCCTGAAGAAACCAACCATATGATGGATTTAACGCGTAAGGTTCAGGAGTCTGGCATTACTATTGTTCTGGTAGAGCATGATATGAAAGCTGTGATGGGATTGTGTCATTATCTTACGGTGCTGAATTTTGGTCAGTTGCTAGCCGAAGGTACACCAGAACAAATTCGAAATAACGAAAAGGTCATCGAAGCTTATCTGGGCGGGGCGAATTAGCATGCTGTTAGAGGTCAATAATATACAGGTTCATTATGGCCACGTTGCTGCTTTGAAAGGTGTTTCACTGGAGGTAGAAGAGGGTGACTTTGTTACCCTGATTGGTTCGAATGGCGCAGGCAAAAGTACAACATTGCGCACTATATCTGGTCTCGATCATCCGAGTGTGGGTGAAATAATTTTTAATGGGCAACGTATCGAAAAATTATCCGCGGATAAAATCGTCAAAATGGGTATTGCGCATGTACCCGAAGGTAGGCGCGTATTTAAGGATTTAAGCGTTACCGAAAACCTGCTGTTAGGCGCTTTTACGCGTGACGATAAACAGGGTATCGAAGACGATCTGGAAAAGGTGTTTCAGCATTTTCCTCGACTACTCGAACGCCGAAACCAGTCAGCACGAACCATGAGTGGTGGAGAGCAGCAAATGGTGGCCATCGGCCGTGCCTTGATGTCAAAACCAACTCTGTTGTTACTGGATGAACCATCACTGGGGTTGGCACCGGTTATAGTCCAGGAAATTGCAAAAATCCTGGTCGATATTAATCAACAGGGCGTTTCGATTATTCTGGTTGAACAAAATGCCGAACTGGCATTGGAGCTGGCTCGACATGGCTATGTTCTGGAAACCGGAAAAGTGGCGCTGGAAGGTGAAGCCAGTGGTTTAATGGATAATGATCACGTGCGTAAAGCCTATCTTGGGATTTGATTTCTCAATTCGAAATTGGATGATTCGTAGCGCGCTCAAATACTCGCAATATAGTGATTATGTATAGTCGGATCGTATAACTCAAAACGTCCACCGCCAAGCGCATGAGCCCGGTTCATCGCATGGCTGGCATCCTGTAATAATGCTTCAGCACTTTTATCGATATTGCAGCAGGTAGTAACGCCAATGCTGGTGGTTATGTAGATATTTGACTTACCGAATTTGACCGGTTTGAGGAAGAGGTCCTGGATATGTTGGGCCATTTCCGTAATGGGACATTGAGATTTCAGATTTTCAATCAACAGAGCCCAGCGCTGGTTTTCAAGGTGGCTGATGCAATCTATGGAGTGAGTTAAAGTTTGCAGACGCTGGCTAATATTAATTGCTATCTGATTGATAGACTCACTATCGAGCTGATCGAGTGTTTTTAATATTCGATCGAGATGGATGATAAACACTGCGGCTTCGCCGCCCTGTGTTGAAATACGTTTAATCGTACTATCAATTCGTTTAGTGAATAGAAGTGGAGTTGGTAAACCGGTTATTTCGTCGTATAGAGCCTGTGACCGAAGGTTGTGTTCGATTTTTCGATTACGGCTAATATCGATGATAAACCCTTCGAGTCCCAACAATTCATTGTTGCCAGAGAAAATTCCCTTGCCGCATTCCCAGACATATTTTTCGTTACCTTCGATGGTTATGATTCGATAGACTTTTTCAAACCGTCGTTTTTCTCTTATCGCATTCTGAACCTCTTCCCAGACATTTTGCCGATCGTCTGCATGTATCATCGATGCGTAGGACAGGCGTCTGTTATTGACGATATCCTCAGGTGTGTAGCCCGTTAACTGAAGGCTACTGCCACTGACGTATTCCATGGTCCAGTCCGGGTTATTTCGGCATCGATATACCATACCGGGTAAATCATTAATCAGCGCAGTCAGGGTGCGATGATTTGCCTGCAGCAGTTCCTCTTCGCTGACGCGATCGGTAATATTGTTAATAGTACCGACGATACTGAAAATCTGATTGTTGCCGGTATGTACTGCTGCAGCATGAATTTCCGTCCACAGGTAACTGCCATCGGATGCCAGAAAACGAAATGCATCGGTGCAGTTTTCGATATCACCCTGTTGCATCTTGGTAAACGTTTCCCGGCAGCGAGATCGATCCTGCGGATGTATATAGTCTGAATAACCGGCGCCAATGCATTCAGAAACAGCAAACCCGGATAACAGGGCCCAGCTATGGTTGAGATAAAGCCAGTTCCCCTCACAGTCAATTTCGAAAACGGCTTGAGGGATATTCTGTACCAGATTCTCGTATCTGTCCCTTATATCCAGAGTAACTTCTCGAGTGTCTGAGGAATCCCGGAGTTTTTTTGATTTAGCTGTATTTATATCTGGTTTCATTCCAGTCATTTTTATTAGCTTCCACTATGATAAACGGCTCTTCCAGCAGAGTAGCCGTTTTCAAATGCCCAGACTGCTGTTTCCAGTCGAGAGCTTAAGTTCAATTTGCGCAGAATATTTTTTACATGTACTTTAACCGTGCCATCGCTGATACCAAGTTCGCGGGCAATAAGCTTATTATTCTTACCCTCGGCGATCAGCGTAACTATCTGTTCTTCCCGTGCAGTAAAGTCTACCTGACCCGATGCCGGGGTTAAGCTGTCTTCACGCAGTAGAGTCGCCAATTGAGTAGAAATACTTTCGTCAAGTACAGTTTGCCCTTCCAGGGCATGATGCAATTTGATCAGAATTTCTTCGGGTTCCATATCTTTTAGCAAATAACCATCGGCACCGCAGCGTAGAGCAGAGACTATATCAGCTTCCGAGTTTGAAACTGTTAGCATAATAATTACTGCATCAAGATTATCGGCTTTGAGTTGTTTTAACACCTCGATTCCGTCCATACCCTCCATGTTAAGATCAAGCAGTACGATATCGGGTTGAACCTCGCGGGTTAGCGCAATGCCTGTTGGTCCATCCGCAGCGTCACCGGCAAGTTCAAAACTGTCGTCGAGTTTAAATAGATGTTCTGACCCTTTGCGAAACAGGGGATGATCATCGATGACGATAACAGTATAGGGTGGGACATGTCTGTTCATTGTCGAATCCTGTGTCATGCTAATTATTAAGCTTCTGGGGTTTGAAAGTACTGGTTACTTTGGTGCCGCCACCGTTAAGCTCCTCAACATTAAACTGGCCACCAAGGTTCTGGCTACGTTCCTGCATGATGACAAGGCCATGATGCTGTGCTCTTTGCTGCAATTTATCTATACCTACGCCATCATCTTCGATAGATACGATAATGCTATTGTCAAATTTATGTAGTGCCACCTTGGCACGCTTTGCGTGCGAATGACGAACAATGTTGGACAATGCTTCGCGGACAATATGCAGAGTCTGGATTTCTTCGTCTGTGGTCAGTTCGTCGTTGTTAAGTCGTGTGTCGAGTTCAAACACAATGCTGGTACGCTTTTCAAATTCAGCGATGGTTTCTTCGATGGCCTGATTGAGATTTTCACCATTCATGGTCAATCGAAAGGTCGTCATTAATTCACGTAGTTGTCGATAGGCTATATTTAAATTACTACGCAGTTCGAAAACCACCTGCATAGCCTCGCTTTCGACGTGTTGATCCCGGTTTAAAATGGATTCAATACGGCTGGCCTGAATTTTCAGGTAGGTGAGTGACTGGGCTAATGAATCATGTAACTCTCTGGAAATTGCTGCACGCTCCTCCTGCAATACTCTTTGCCGGTTAGCTTGTTGGTGTCGAGTAGCACTAAATACATCGGCAAATCCCTGAGCGAGAACTTCGATTACATTGGAATGGGTCTGTTTCAATTCTTTGGAATTATCGCAGGCCAGTAGCAGCATCGTATATTCAGTACTGGACTGATTGTTTATGCGTGAGGTTTTAATTAATAACCCTGGCTGCTTGATATTGTTGTACCAGAGTGCTGGTTTTTGAGAACTATTGAAATATGCTCGACAATAATCCTCGATAACCGAATTGTATCGGGACATATTACCGCTACTTGCAATCTGGTTAGCCTGTGCACCGGTGGTTGAGAGATAATATAAAGCACTGGCCTGAACCGGAATAATGTCCTTAATTCCTTTGAGTATAGAACTGTAGGGATCAGCCGATAAAGGTTTGGCCAGAATTCGAAAGAGTGCTGTGTTGAGCAGCTTGTAGGCGATGCAACAATCACCCATGCTATCGTTGGGCACTTTCATAGTGTCTTCAACGATATCAAGTGTCTGCATACGTCCTCCTTTATTAATGCCAATAGCGACTGGAATTAAGACTCAAACTCACTCCGAATCAAATGATGCGGATCAATTGACACTGTACAAGAATAAAGCTGCTATTTCCTTAAACCTCAAAGAAGAATCGAATCAGAGTGGAATTATTTTACCAGTTATCTTAGTAAAATAAATGCTGAATAGCTTTACTCAAAAGGTAGTAATACCGAGGAGCAATTGACGATAAGTTGCTCAGGCCCAACTATTACGCACTAATTTGGGGTTATTGACTATGGAAATTTTACCCTGATACCAAAAAATTCTAGAGCCAAGCCATTGGAGGAAAGCAAATGACATTTTCAAGAAATTCTGTACTCGCCAGTCGACATGAAGCGCTGGGCGCGGAACTTGGGGAATGGAACGATATGGGCGTAGCCTGGGAATATAATCAGGATGTTAATGACGAGCATCGCGCAGTGCGCAGTGCAGCAGGCCTGTTCGATGTTTCGGGGCTGAAAAAAATTCATATTCTTGGTCCTGATGCGTCCGCTGTAGCCGATCATGTGATGACTCGTGATATGACCCAGATAACCGCCGGTCGATCCGTTTATGCAATTATCCTGGATGAAAACGGTGGTTTTACCGATGACTGCATCATGTTTAACCTGTCACCGAATCACATCATGCTGGTACATGGCGGCGGTACAGCGATGCAGCAGGTACAAAAGTCGGCCGAAGGTAAAAACGTTGTTATTCAGTTTGATGATGACCTGCACGACATGTCTTTCCAGGGACCAAAATCTCTGGAGGTATTGAATTCACATACACCGATGGATCTGGAGAATTTGAAATATTTCCATCAGCAGGCGACAACACTATTCGGTCACAGCTGCATTATTTCTCGAACCGGCTTTTCCGGTGAACGAGGTTACGAGATATTTGCCAGGGGTGAGGATGCTGGTCCGATCTGGGATAACATACTTGAACATGGTCGGCCGCAGGGTGTATTACCATGCTCGTTTAACTGTATCGATGCCATTCGGGTTGAAGCTGCGCTACTGTTTTATCCATTTGACATGGATGAAAGCAATACGCCCTGGGAAGTTGGCCTCGGTTTTGCCGTTTCTAAAAACAAGTCGGGTGACTATCGTGGCAAGCAGGCCTGTCTGGATTCGATTGGCAAGGAAAAAATCAAAGTCACCGGCATTGTCGCCGATTGTGACAGTGCAGTCGATGCCGATGCTGAGCTCTATCTGGGAGATCGAAAGGTGGGTAAGGTGACAGCGCCGAACTTTTCACCAGTTCTCAATCAATCAATAGGGTTGGTACAGATTGAACCCGAACTCGCAGTCGCTGGTACCGAGGTTGAAGTTCGTGGTGAAAACATTACCTGTAGCGCTACGACACACGACCTACCTTTTTATAATCCAACAAAGAGTAATCGCTCGAACTAGTCACCTGAATTAGTTTATTCGCCCCTGTCGTTCGGCAGGGGCACATCTATGCGTCCTGGTTTTCCCAGGAAAACTGTATCCAGTTTCCCGATCCACGGCGAAAAACGAGATGTTCGCGGAAGTACTCGCATACCTCAAGTCGTAATCCAATTTACTGTTTTGGTTTGGCGGAGTGTGTGTCGCTTGTGCTTGATTGGCAGGCATCCTACTCAACTGCAGTCATTCCTTCACAGGGCGAAATAGGTAAATTTCGGCACATAGCCGACCATTCATGATGCTTTTGTTACTGCTAGATAGCGAAGCGGAAAATAATGCTGAAGTGTAGTACCATGGTCTCTCGCACGGCCCTGAAATGAGTTTCATGATACAGAAACGTCTGCCTCCAGATTTACCATCATATTGCACATGGTATTTAGAGTTTGGGAAACAGGGACGTTGACTATGAGCCAGCATCGTACTGATCCAATGTTTCGTTCGTATTTCAAAATTTCTCCTGGCTACTTGATGCTTATACTGTGCATAGCTATGGTGATAATTCCCGTCGAATGTACGTGGGCAAAAACATTTGCTCTTGTTGGGGGGACAATTTTTACAACACCTCACGATACTCCGATTGAAAATGGTATCGTTATACTAGATGATGACAAAATCGTATCAGTTGGATTATCCGATACTGTTGATATTCCTGCCGACGCAGAGATGATCGATGCTTCGGGCCTTTATATTACCGCAGGATTCTGGAATTCACATGTTCACTATATCGGGTTGCTTCAAGCAGCCGCATGGAAAGATGCTGGCCATCTTAACGATATCCTTACCGATACGTTCCTGCGCTGGGGTTTTGTAAACACTGTCGATCTTGGTTCGTGGTTACGAAATACACTTACGATCAGAGAGCGCATTCAAGAAAGAGAGGTTAATGGTCCCAGGATTCTTACCGCAGCACCTGGATTTGCCCCCCTGGGCGGAAGTCCCTTTTACGTTAAGTCAACTGTACTACCAGAATTCGATAGTCTCGAAAATACCCGGGAGAAAGTGTTATCCGCACTTAAAGCAGGAGCAGACGCTACCAAGTTATTTACGGGCTCCTGGGCCTCGATGAGCTCACTTATAGTAATGGAGCCAGATATTGTAAGATCAGCTACAGATACCGCCCATGAGCAAGGTGCGCTGGTCTTCGCTCACCCGTCAGATAGTGATGGGGCGCAGGTCGCTATAGAAAATGGTGTCGATATATTGGCTCATGTTTTTCCAGCACAGATGAATGGTCCATGGGATCAGACTTTACCTGCCAAAATGGCTTCGCGAAATGTAGCTTTAATTCCAACGCTTAAGCTATGGCGCCCTGCGTTAACAAGCATGGGGTTACCTTCTAAAAATGTTACAAGAAATGTAAACGCTGCGATAGCGCAGACCAAAGCATGCAATGAAGCTGGGGTCACGATTTTGTTTGGGACAGATGTAGGGTTCATGCACGATACGGACACAACAGAAGAATTTCGTTTGATGGGACAGGCTGGAATGGACTATAAGGATATTCTCGTATCACTCACTACCGCACCCGCTGCCCGGTATAAGTTCGCTGAGACGAATGGTCGGATACAAAAGAACTTCGAGGCTGATCTGGTACTGCTAGGTTCTGATCCTCGCGTAGACATCACTGCATACGC
>JAAEOZ010000111.1 GCA_024222685.1 Gammaproteobacteria bacterium
ATTTTTTTCAATTTTTCGAATTGGGTGCTATGGTCCGAAATACCCTGATTCATCCAGTAAGCATATAAACATCCTATGCCGTAGTGTTTTTCAAATGTATAGCCCTGTAGCTCCAGCCATTGTATAAGCTCATCTGCCTGGTAAGCGTGCATATCGACATCAAAGATTGAGTTATTCTGAAGGCTATCACTCAAACCTCGATAGGCCGCGTCCAGGTCATGCTGCTGGTAGGCCGCATGATAGAGTTGTGCATTTTGATTGAGCGTGATGAGCGACAGAAACCCTCCGGGTCGTATCACTTTGTACAGAGTTTCAAGCAGTGGTTCCAGGTCGTCCATAAACTGGATCACATTATGGCAGAGCACAACATCAAAACTGCTATTTTCAAATTTACGTGATATTGCGAGAATATCGATTGCATGCGTTTTAATTCTGGCTGAGACACCAGCCAGAGCCGCATTGGTATTGGCTTCACTGAGCATTTGTTCGGAATGATCTACGATATGAACCCGATGATTCATTCGCGCAAGCGCCAGACTATCGAGTCCATTTCCGCCACCGGCATCGAGAATCGTTAATGGTGGAGAATCTACCGATATGTGCTGTTTAAGATTATTCTCTACGAGTTGATAGGCAAACCGTTTCCACGGGGTATTCTGATCGCTCTTCCAGCGTTCCAGGCCAGCATCGAACGAATCATGCTGGTGTAGTCTTCGCAGAGCCTGACCTAACTGGACTTTACCGGTATATAAGGCCTTTCCGACAATGACGCCCTCTATGCCTCCATTATTATAACATTCCATAATGTCGCCGAGGTTACCGATACCGCCACCGACACTGATATTCAGCCCGCTAATCTGTGACAGTTCGATCGATGCCTGTAAATCTACACCGGTCATAGAACCATCCAGATGAATGCTGGTATGGATTGCGTGTGTCACGCCGAGCTGTCTCATTTGAATCGCCAGACCTGTCGCCTTGATGCTTGCACCAGACTGCCAGCCATGGATTTTCACCTCACCCTGTTGATCTGCATCGATCGCCAGTATGATGGCATCGCTACCGTAATAGACGATAGCATCGGCCATGAGCTGTGGACTCTCAACAGCAGCAGTGCCGATAATGACTCGTTTAATTCCGGACTTCATTGCCCAATGTACATCGTCAATACTGCGGATCCCACCGCCAAACTGTATATTGACGTCTAGTCGGGCGATTTCCTCAATCAATGCCCAGTTATTGCTGGTCTCCTGATCAAAAGCGGCATCCAGATTGATGACCTGTAGCCATTCGGCCCCCTGATCGATCCATTGCTGAGCACAGGCTAGCGGGTCGGTATGAAAGACAACCGGATTGTTGATGTCTCCCTGGGTGAATCTTACGACTTCTCCATCCCTTAAGTGGATAGCTGGAAAAATTGTAAAGTCGCCATTTTTCATATAGTTATAAACTATTATTAATGTAAAATAAGACTAACGTGTAATAGCTAATAAAACCCTAGCACTATACTCGATGAGAAGGAAGGTGTTTTCTTTCGGGGGCTGACTATAAACTCAGAACGTCTGACATACCGTAGAGTCCAGGATTCTTTTGATTAACCCAGACGCTAGCGTGAATAGCACCATTGGCAAAAGTCATTCGGCTGGAAGCTTTATGTGTTATTTCGATTCGTTCGCCGTCTGCTGCGAATAAAACAGTGTGCTCACCAACGATATCACCACCACGGATAGTCTCGAACCCAATAGTTTTGCGATCACGTGCGCCAGTCTGGCCTTCTCGACCATAAACCGCACAATCGCTTAAATTGCGGCCCAGGGCATCGGCTATCACTCGCCCCATTTTAACTGCGGTGCCCGACGGAGCATCAACTTTATGTCGATGATGCGCTTCTATTATTTCTATATCCACCGAATCGCCGAGCGTCTTCGCTGCTGTGTGTAGCAGGTTCAAACACAGGTTAACGCCAATGCTCATATTATGGGCATACATAATGGCAATAGATTCACCGGCTTTTTGCATTTTTTGTTCGAGCGCTTCATCGCAACCGGTTGTTCCTATGACCATTTTCTTGCCATGGGTGACGCAATAATCCACGTAATCTGTTGTTACAGTAGGGTGCGTGAAATCGATTAGAACATCGAACTTCTCTGCATCAGGTACATCAGTAATAGCAACAGACAGTTGCTGTATACCAGCTACCAGGCCTGCATCATTACCAATAAATGGACTTTCTTTATGTTCGACTGCCTGAGTTAAAATCGTATCCGGATTATCTTCACAAGCCTGTACCAGATTTCGGCCCATTCGACCTGCCGCACCTGCTATAGCGATTCTGACCATTTTGATAGCCTTACGACTTCATGTCTTCAAAGAATTTTTTCATGCCATCTATCCACGACTTCTCATTGGGGCTGTGCTTCTTCGCGGCTTTACCCATGGATGCCCCGAACTCTTGCAATAGGTCTTTTTGCTCGTTGTTTAGTTTAACCGGTGTTTCCACTACTATACGACAGATCAAATCCCCGACCGAGCCACCGCGAACTGGTTTTACTCCCTTGCCACGCATTCTGAATAGTTTATGTGTTTGTGTACCTGCCGGTATCTTCAAATTCAGTCTTCCGCTCAAACTGGGTACTTCCAGTTCCCCGCCTAAGGCAGCAGTGACAAAACTGATAGGAACTTCGCAGTATAAATCTGCATTATCCCGTTCGAAAATCGGGTGTGTTTTAACATGCATTTGCACGTACAGGTCACCGGAAGGTGCACCCGACTCTCCTGCTTCTCCTTCTCCACTGAGTCGAATTCTGTCGCCGTTATCGACACCAGCGGGCACTTCAACAGACAGAGACTTGTGCTCTTTGACGCGCCCGCTACCATGGCAGTTATTGCAGGGATTGGAGATTATGGTTCCCTGTCCACGGCAATTTGGGCAGGTCTGCTGTACTGAGAAAAAGCCCTGCTGCATGCGAACCTGACCATGACCGCCACAGGTGCTACAGGTTTCCGGACTACTGCCTTCTTTGGCACCACTGCCTCCGCAGGTGGTGCAGTGCTTCATGGTAGGAACTTTTATTTTGACCGTTGTGCCGAATACGGCATCTTCGAGATTGAGTTCGAGGTTGTATTGTAAGTCCGCACCTTTCCTGACTCTGGATCGGCCACCACCACCGCCACCGAAAATATCACCGAAAATATCACTGAATGCGTCACCGAAACCACCCCCAGCAAAGCCACCACCTGCCGACTGATTGACACCGGCATGGCCAAACTGGTCGTAGGCTGCGCGTTTATTTGAATCGGAAAGTACATCGTAAGCTTCTTTAGCTTCCTTAAATAACAATTCCGTCGCTTCGTCTCCAGGATTACGGTCAGGGTGATATTTCATTGCCAGGCGCCGGAATGCCTTTTTTATTTCAGCATCATTAGCTGATTTGGCTACATCGAGAATTTCGTAATAATCGCGTTGTGACATATTTTATCTGGCCTGAATGACAAAAACCCGGCCCGCATTAAGCGGACCAGGTTAGCTTAAACCCGGCAGGTTTATTTCTTGTCGTCTTTGACTTCTTCAAACTCGGCATCAACAACATCATCATTGCCATCGCCTGATGTGGATGATGCATTGGCATCTACCGGTTCAGGGCCTTCGCCTTCGGCATTGGCTGAATATGCTTTCTCGGCAAGCTTACTGGAAGCCTCGGCAAGTGTCTGAGTCTTGGTTTCGATAATAGCTTTATCACTACCTTCGAGTGCTGTTTTCAGTTCAGAGATAGCATTTTCAATATTACCCCTGTCTTCGCCTTCGACCTGATCACCAAGGTCTTTAAGCGTTTTCTCAGTAGCATGAATCATAGCCTCTGCCTGATTACGGGACTCAACTGTTTCACGGTGCTTACGATCTTCGTCAGCATGCGCTTCCGCATCCTTAATCATTGAATCGACTTCTTCATCGGATAACCCGCTGGAAGCTTTAATGACAATCTTCTGTTCCTTACCGGTAGCTTTGTCTTTTGCAGACACGTTCAAGATACCGTTCGCATCGATATCAAAGGTGACTTCAATCTGTGGAATACCGCGTTGTGCTGGTGGAATATCGGACAAGTCAAATCGACCTAACGATTTATTTGCGGTAGCAACTTCGCGCTCACCCTGCAGGACATGTACTGTTACCGCAGTCTGATTATCCTCTGCGGTAGAGAATGTCTGCGAGGCCTTGGTCGGTATGGTGGTATTTTTCTCGATTAGCTTGGTCATCACACCACCAAGAGTTTCGATACCAAGAGATAACGGTGTTACATCGAGCAGGAGTACATTTTTAACGTCGCCACCAAGTACACCGCCCTGGATAGCAGCACCACAGGCAACTGCTTCGTCAGGATTAACATCGCGGCGTGGCTCCTTGCCAAAAAAATTCTTCACCATTTCCTGTACTTTGGGCATACGAGTTTGCCCGCCAATCATAATGACCTCGTCGATATCCGAAACAGAGCTGTCGGCATCCTTTAGAGCTACTTTCAGCGGATCAATAGTGCGGGCAATCAGATCGTCAACCAGAGATTCGAGTTTGGCACGGGTAATCTTGATATTCAGATGCTTTGGACCCGAGGCGTCGGCTGTCACATACGGCAGGTTAACATCGGTTTGCTGGCTCGACGACAGTTCGATTTTGGCTTTTTCAGCAGCATCTTTTAAGCGTTGCATGGCCAGTGGATC
>JAAEOZ010000112.1 GCA_024222685.1 Gammaproteobacteria bacterium
GCGCGCACGTCGTCAAAATCCGGGATTTTCATGCTGTCGCCCTCGATCGCTTCGATAATACCTGCGGCCAAGGTTGCCCGATTGGCGCTTAATAATCTAGACAATCTTGAGGTTCGATATGCAGACGCGATAGCGATCGTTGTCACAAAAGTAACTACTAATAACTTCGAGGTTCAGACAGGTTGCATATGATTTGATCAGCGATAGCTCGAATGCTTCGTCGACCCTGCATTCGATCACGACTACTTTCATGATTCGATATTTAACTGAACAGCCCGAGGATTCCGTTAAGATTGACGATCGCATGGGTAAATAAATCACCGCTTGTGATCTAAATCAGAAAATCCCCAGGTTTGAAATCGAGTGTTTGTCTTGACCGCGACATCGAGGAGCAAAAAGAATTATTGCTCTGACCCCAAATTAACCAGCTTCTCGAGCTTTTCTTAAGTTCGGGATGTTAAGCTCTTGTTGAGGAATTCAACTCCCTGGAGATGACCGATGAAGATTCACTGGATTACTGCCGTGCGGATGTTAGTGATTTCCATTTTCATGCTGGCGGCAACCGGCGCGTCGGGGGGAGCCGAGAGTCGCTATGAATTATCGGGTCGTCTGAATATCATCGGCGGAAGCGGTAAACCGACTAACGA
>JAAEOZ010000113.1 GCA_024222685.1 Gammaproteobacteria bacterium
GTGAAACCACCTCCGTATGCCTATGAGATGATGGAAGATATCAGTGCCTTTCAGGCGGCGACAGCGGGCACTGCTGAATCCAATCGAGTGGGTAAAAAGCTGGTAAAAACCCTGACCGAAAACCTGCTCTTCATCGGTACTGTGAAGTCGGCGTCACCGGTTTATCACAGCAATGCCGTGAAAAACTTTCCCGAGTACAAGACGGCCTCTTATTCCTACTACCGGTCCTATCCGTATCGTGGTCCTCAGTGGTATATTGACAAGTAAGTTTTTAGAAATAGGTGGTCCGCGGGTATTGTTGAATGCCCGCGGACAATCGAAATTGATGATTTTTATTTTTACTTGGGCGGGTTTGCCAGACCCCATTCCGCAATAAAATAGGTAGGAGCGCAGAAGACAATGCAATTCGCCCGTTTCGCAATCACCCGTGCCTTTTTAGCGATACTTACGCTGATTCTGGTTTCCCTGATTGTTTTCAGTTTGATGGAACTGGTACCGGGCGACTGTGCAGAACGCTACCTCGCTTTCAAAAGTTCCCAGGGCTCGGCAATCACCATTGCCGACATCGACGCAGAACGGGTTCGTCTGGGCCTGGATCGGCCTTACCTGGTACGCTGGGGCGGCTGGATTGTTAATGCTTTTCAGGGCGAGTTTGGCGATAGTTGCATCTTGCGTCTTAACATCAGCGAATTACTGGGCCAGAAATTCTGGTTGAGCCTCGGCATCTGCCTTACCTCGTTACTGGTCGCTTACCTGATTGCTATCCCGGTCGGA
>JAAEOZ010000114.1 GCA_024222685.1 Gammaproteobacteria bacterium
CAGGCTTTTACGTAGCATGATCATGTTTTTTCTCTTTCTGTTTCACTAAGGCTTTATTAGCCTAATTGTGAAATAACTTTTTAGAATAATTATATCGACAGAATGAATATACATCACGGTGTCGATTACTGCTCGTGTACACTAGCAAATAATAAGCAACTCTAATACCAATATTGATAAACTATTAGAGATTAGTGGCTAAGAGTTTATCGATGCCAGGCGAGTCTTTGAAATCTGTAAAGAATTAGTACAGTTAGCGTTGCTAAGTGTAAAATTATTTAACAGATAATGTTTTTACTGAGTTCAGATTGAGGAAATTTAATCCCAGGTTAGTAATTCAGGCGTTGATTTTATTGGCCTTGCGTTCGACAAAGTATCGGGGGTATGCTATTTGCATTAATTGATACTGATATCTGGCTTATAAATGAGGAATCACCATGATGGATCGTAGAACTTTTTTCCAGTCCTGTGCTGTGCTAATTGGCAGTACGGTATTACCTGTCGGCTGTGGCGGAGGAAGTGGAAGTGGAAGTGATGCCGTACTGTCGATCGGCGATGCAGATATTATCGATCTCAGCAAGAGTCGATTCGTTGATATCCCCTCAACTCTATTTTCAGTCTCACACGATAGCTACGGTGTTATAGATCTCAATATTAGCGAAATTGACGATGAGGTTTTTTCAATGGAAACTGAGCAGTTCTCAGTGGTGCTTTCTGGCCCTGAATTGCCTGTTCTGGAAGAGGGCAGGTATCAAGTCTACAATGAGTCCCTAAGCTATATCGAACTCTACCTACAGCCAGGACAAAGCCCGGCGGGTGAACAGTTATATCGAGCTATGTTCAGCATTTTGCAGGCATAATTGCAGGCGAGTTTTTTAAAATAGGGGCATAGTGCTTCTCCTTTCACTCTACTGTTACAAGCTTACTTACGGGTTCAGGTCAGGTATATTGTTATTGAGTTCTCAAAATCAGGAACTGACATCGCGCAATTCGATCCTCGGAGACCAGCTCTTCGGTGGTATTTTCTGTTGCTGTTTAGCAATCGCGTCGGTAGCCTTCTCGGGAACAAGCTTAAAAAAGGCGGTTTGCATTAATTCCATATCAGTGCGTAAATTATTGGGGTTTTTACGCGCCCACATTTCGACTTCGAGCAGCAGGGGCTTTCCTGCCTGGTGTGCTTTAGAGGCGAGTAGCTCCAGCGATTCTATGTTGTCGACCGCATGGTAGCTCCCCTGGTAAGCCGCGCCAATGACGGTTTTAACATCAATAAAATAAGGTAAAAAAGTGTCGCCCATTCTAACCAGTGATTTCTGTGTACTGGCAATATGTGCTTTGTGGGCGGGACCAAGACTGTGAACTTTAGTGATAACCGGCCTTTTGAACTGACCACGCATGCCATCATCCTCCGACCAGTTTTCAAGTGTCATACCCAGAAAACCTTCATAACTATCGGCTTTAGGTTGCTCAATAGCCTTCCAGCCCTCGCTCAATGTCACCTCTATTGAAACTGGATTTCCCTCTCGAATAAGGTCGAGCGTTATCTGTTCACCAGCATCCATATTACCGATTAAGCGGGTCGCCTGATCACTGGTCGATACACCTGTTTGATTGATGCGGAAAATAACATCATGTAATAACAGCTTTTCGACACTCGGTCCGGTATCTGGTGTTTTTGTAACAACAAGGGCTCCATGACCATTTGGTACTTTAAAAACCTCGGCTTCATCTGGGGTTAACGGGCTGACAATTTCAGCTAAACCAGCATCTCCCCAACTTGGTGGGCCCTCATGTAACTCGGCGACTATCTGCTTGACATGATTAATCGGTACGGAAAATCCTAAACCAACATTAGCGCCTGACACAGTCGTTTCGATAGCTGTATTCATACCGATTACCTGACCATCGTGATTAAATAACGCTCCACCCGAATTACCTGGATTAATTGCAGCATCGGTCTGTAAATACGGTGTTGAACCCGTTCGGTATCGAAGTGTATGAGAAATAATTCCGCGACTGATAGAGTCTGGATTGTGTCCTAGCGGGTTACCGACAGCAAAAGTCTCGTCACCGGGTTTGACTATGTCAGAATTTCCGATAGTGGCCTGAGGGATGCCGTGGCAGTTTTCCAGCTTCAGAATGGCGATATCAGATCTTGGTGTCGAGTTAACAACCTTGGCAGGAATTCCAGCAGCTCGTCGCCAGTCACGAGGAAAAACTTCGATTACGGCGGCACCGTCGATGACATGGTGATTAGTCCAGACCTCACAATTGGCCGTCGAAACCATGAATCCGGAACCTGTTCTGGTATCCCACACCGTATCACCATATTTATCGATGGTGACATGGGAAATTGTACGAATAGAGACTGATGAATCGAGCATACGGTCGGTATCGACCTGATTGTATCGGTCCAGGGCATAAATCCCTAGTGGTACCATTGCGGCGAACAATCCTAGTACTGCCATTCGCCATAGTAATGTGCTTTTATGATTCATGGGACACCTCGTTCCAGTAATTCGAAGTTCCCCTCTGGTATAGTTATTTGATTGATCTGATAAAAGCAAGTTCCAGGCCAATACTGTAATCTTATCGGTACTATCGGCTTTACTTAATAAAAGTTTAGAAAATAAATCTGATAAATCAAATACATATTGAAAAATACATTCAATGAGGCAGGTAGTATTATCCAGATTGAGACCGAGTTAACAGTTTGCAAACGTTAGAAAATTGACGTTAACAATGAGGCTGACCAAGGTAAAGATGACAGTTGTACAGAAATGATAGCTTTCCATCTACCGAAAACTTCTCAAACAAAGCAATTGCTGCCTGATTTAATTCTGACAGATCAATGGTTCCTTTAGCCGGTGAATAAGATGAAGATTGCATCCGACCAAGAAACGCCTCGCAGTTAAAATATTGAGTGTATCGGAAGGATTTCTGCTGGTAGTCCTCGTCGTCGAACCAGGCCTGAATCTGTTCATCTCTAATATTCATGTGATTAACCACATTATAATCAGGAGCCAGCCTGAGTAGCATTTTCTCGTAGGCCTGTTGAAACGGATCGTGTAAATCTCGTCGATTCCAGATGAGTGCCAGTTGACCCTGCGGTTTTAGTATGCGTTTGAACTCGGTCATTGCGGCATCCTGATCGAACCAGTGAAATGCCTGTGCGACGGTAATCAGGTCAACTGAATGCTCGGCCAGGCTGGTCGCCTCGGCGGTACCTGAAATACTCCGGAGAGAATCGTGGTCGGAAAGCAGTCTTTCGGCAGCTTTGCGCATTTCTGCATTTGGTTCTACAGCTGCAACCGATAGTTGTCGATCGAGGAGGTAACCGGAGAAAATGCCAGTCCCGGAACCGATATCAGCTATTGAGGAAGCCTGGCCAAGATGACATGTTTCGAGCAGATAATCGAGGAGTTCTTCGGGGTATCCGGGTCTATATCGTAAGTAATTTTCTACTCTATCTGTAAATCGCTGTGTAGAGTTCGTCATTCATTTAGCCATTTCTTAAGAAACTCGGAAAACCATTCAGTAATGGCATCATCATGCTGCCTGGCATAATCAAGATGTCTGGCCCGACTGGCCCGATCCAGTCCTTCGGAGTCATAATCATTGTTGGTGTCAAACCATTGGCTTATCACTGAATGATTAACTTCGGGATGAAACTGCAATCCGTAGAATCTGTCATTGTATTGAAACGCCTGATTCTGGAACCGATCACTGCTACATAGTAGTGTCGTATTAGAGGGTAATTCGAAGCCTTCCTTGTGCCATTGGAAAAGTTTCAGCGGTGTCGTGAAGTCGCTGTCAGCCGATTCACTGGGTAGAAGTTCGATGAAACCTACTTCGGTTAAATTGTTCTCGTGTCTTGCGACTCTGGCGCCGAGAACCTTTGCCAGTAGTTGCCCACCGAAGCAAATACCGAGAAAAGCGCAATCGGTTTTCAGGCAACTTTGGACCCAGCGTAATTCCTCGGCAATCCAGTCTTCGGTATCGTTGACACTATCGCGACAACCAAAAATCACTGCGCCGCGATAAGCTTCCGGTTCGGGTAGTGGATTACCTTCATGCGGATAATACCAGTCGATTTGATATCCCATTGATTCAAGAAGTTGACTGCAACGGTCTCCCGACCAGCTACGCGAATGTTTGAAGATGACGACCTTGTTATCATGCTCTGTCATGCTTCGGCGCGACCCATAAAACGATTGAAGGCTAGTCTTGTCTGTAAGCCAATATCGAAAAACGGGCGCGGTGGAATGATGGTTGGTTTTTCCTGATTCAACACCTGGGTTAACTCGTTGGATTCGTGATTCAGCGCATAGTCGACTATCAGTTTACCAAACAGGCTGCCCATAGCAATGCCCCCGGCATTGTAGCAGCCGGCGAGAAACAGGTTGTTGGTAGCCTTTTCAAAAACAGGTTTTGAATTTCGGCTAATACAGACGTTACCTGACCAGCTATACTCGAAGTCGAGATTGGTGAGGTCGGGAAATCTTCTTCTCAATCCCGAAAGATTACGCTGCCGCCTGATTGTCAGTTCGTCCGGGTTCATGGTTAAACTGGGCCACCATTCAACAGTATTTCGAACCATAATTCTATGGTCGTTGGTGAATCTTACGGTGGCCCCCATCGAGCTTGCCGATAACACACCCCAGGGTTGCGGCTTGCCGATGGATTCGTATTCAGCCGGGTTGAGCGGTCTGCTCATGCTGGCTGTCAGGGTCAATGGGAATACTCGATTTGCTTTAAAACCATTTCTCGGCATCAATGCGTTAACAGCAACGATAACCCGGTCAGCGCTGATCGAGCCCTTTGCTGTTGTCAGGCGAATGACTTCGCCTTGCTCTATTTGCAAAACCGGAGACTGCTCGTAAAGCTCAACAGATTCAGGCAGGTTCTGGACTAGTCCATTAATCAGGCCGGCCGGGTTGACCAGTATGCCCGATTTGGTCTGAACCGCATGCTGATAATAAGATGTGCCCAAACGTTCGTTCAATTTATCCTTCCGCCAGACCTGATGCTCAAGGCCTGCTCGCTCAAGAAATCCTTCGAAGTTTTTCAGCTTCGGAATATTCCGTCTGTCTGACGCACAATGGAATTTTCCCGATTCATCCCAGTCGCAGGGAATGTTGTATTGCTCAACGCGTTGGCGTAACAAATCCATTCCAGCACGATTGAGTTGACTTTTAGCCAACTGAGTCTGTTCATCGGCGAGTGTCGACCCACCATCATTCAGTGTAATATCGACGATATATCCGGAGTTTCGCGAACTCGCACCTTTGCCTGCCTGTTCAGCATCAAGCAATATAATAGAGTCATCGGGATTGAGCTCAGCGATCCTGTAAGCTGCTGAAAGACCAGTAAAACCAGCACCGATAATCACCCAGTCCACCTGTTTGTTTTCTTCTAAACAGGGGAACCGAGGGGCAGGAGGGATTGTGTGTATCCAGCCGCAGGTCTGATCGTTAACGGTTTGATATGGTTTGATTTCTGTTACCGCCACTGGTCGAAGTCATCCGGGTTGCAGCTTATCGACCCACCTAATGATTAAAAGGTGGTGCTCACACCAACAGATACCAATTCTGAATCATATTCGATAAAACCCTGGCCTACAAACTGGGAGGGAAATTTTGCTTCTGTGTGCCTGATTGAATAGTCAGCGTATAGGGCCAGATTAGCCCCTAACCAGAGTTGATATCCGAACCCATATTCTAAAGTACTTACTTTTTCATCATCGGTTAAGTTGCTATTGAGGTCGGTGTACTCTGCATCCCAGACAGAATAGGCAACGCGGAAATAAAACGGGCGACCCATGTGTGCGAATACCCCGATTGAAGTATCGGTTTTAAGCTCAAATGGTGTACCGAACGGGTCGATATCATCATCTTCGTCACCGGACAGGAATTCGATACCCACGATACCACCTTCAATAAATTCTGCCCCTAGCTTAATGCGGCCACCTGAGTGTTCGTATTTTTCCTTGCCATTGTCGTAATCTAGTTCTGTATCCGAACTCACTGTTTCGACAGCAATAAAATATCTAGTTTCGGCCTGTAAACTGGACGAAACAATCAATAATGCTGCTAAAAATAAACCTTTGCCTTTAATGAGAAACATAACGAATGTCCTTTTAATATCTGTGTATTGTTAAGTACTGGATTATAGCCAGGAGACCTGTTATTGAATGATATCAATTGTTAATCTCTGGCGACAGACCATCGAAGATATAGTGTTTGTGAAATAGTTATACTTCTCTGCTGCGTTAGTCATCAGAAGGCGTGTTATCAGTCGAAATCCTGTAAGCGACGAGATATAGAGCCAGTGCAATTAGTGCTAGAGCAATAAGCGTTATTAATACAAGATCATAACCTCCTGAACTCCAGATCAGAGAACCCAGGTAAGGTGCAGATGCTGAGCCTGCCAGATAAAATAATGCCATTGCCCCAAACCTGGTACCGAAGTTTTTACCACCGAGGATATCTCGAGCAACAACTGGGCGAACAATACTGATAATACCGTGAGCGCTGCCGAAGAGAACGACGAATCCGATCAGTAGTGTCGAAACCTGGGTTGTGCCCATTAATAATATAATTGCCATGGTAACGAAAACAAAGCAGCTGGCAGTGATACCATTCACCGATATGCGGCGTTCAGCAGCCATCATTGCGAGACGACCGGCCACCTGCATAGGACCGATGAAGGATGCTGCTATGACAGCGCTATCTGCACTGATACCTCGGTCGGCAAGAATCGGAAACATATGGTGTATGGTGACGCCATGCACGACTGCCAGTAACATAAAGGCAGTGGCTAGAAACCAGAATGCTGGCCTTTTAAGAAATGATCGCTGCTGACTGACTAGCTCGTTGTGTACTGCTGGCGAAATTTGCCCTCTATGTTCAATAGCCCGTGCACCCATCCACATGAGCGGCGTTGCTATCAGTATTACTACCGCCGCAAACAGCTGTACGGCAATACGCCAGCCGAATGATTCTGAGAGGCTATGGATGGCCGGATAACAGATAGTACTTGCGAACCCGGCTACCAGTGAGACAAAAATTATGGACTGCTTCGCCTGTTCCTGTTTTGCTCTGGTGATTAAGGCGAAACATGGTTCATAAAGACAGCCGGCCATGATGATTCCGAGTATTGCCCAGATGATAAAGAACTCGACCTTGCCTGTTACTACTGAAAGCCATATCAGGCAAATAGCACCAAGAAGACTGCAGGATGCCATCATCAATGCACCTTTACCGACATCAATTATCCGACCCGCAATCGGTGCAAATAAGGCGGAGATAAATATAGCTAGAGTAACGGCGCCGGTTAACTCTCCCTTGGACCATCCGAGTTCGGTTTCCCACCGCAAAAGCAGGGCAGGGAACAGATAGTAAAACCCGGCCCAGACCAGGGTTTGAGCAATTGCAAGATAGAGAATCGGTTTATCATCTGTCATGCAGTTCGAATCCATTCTATAAATTCATGTCGGATGTTATCGAGGCTGGCTGAGATACGATCAAAACAATCGAGCAATACTTGAAATAATGTATCTCTCTGGGCAGTCAGTATCAGCCCTCGATTGGTCCGCTGAAAGAGTTTTGTACCAAGCTCCTGCCTCGAAGGTTCATAATGCGTTAATGGCAGGTTGAGTCGGTGCATGGTGTGATGTTAATTTATCTAATATCAAAGTTAAATTAATATCACTTCAGCTAGCACAGCAATTTCTGACAAACTCCTCCGCCTGTAACACCCAAAGACCAAGAGACTGATTATGAACCAGACTGAATCAAATCCAGAAGTCGGGACAGGCGCGTACCAGGGTTATCAGTAACCACATCGCCGGGCGTCAATGGAGCTCGGTATGTGCGATGAACGCGGCATTCGTTGTTGTTATCACGGCAGGTTGTTCGATGTGGACGGCACGGTGCTTGAAATTC
>JAAEOZ010000115.1 GCA_024222685.1 Gammaproteobacteria bacterium
CGTACAAAAATGCCTGGTCAAATGAAGAAGCCATCGAGGAGTTAAAAAAGTTATCCGGCGAAAAACTCGATCGGGATTGTGTCAATGCACTATTTCAGAACCTGGATGAAGTTGAACAAATACAGAAGCAATTCAGTGAAAATGCTTACGGTTAGCCATAGTCAAATGACATTATCGAATTATGCTTCAACCCTGGATTTTGTAGTTCGCATCTTTAATTATCGTTGGATTAATGAAAACTTCATGCCCAAAATAAATTTGCAACTTTTAATCCAGAACTTATATTTCAGGCGTAATACTCCTCGGTTTTTGGATAAATGAGAGCCTGTAATGGGTCGGAAATCGCTGCTGATTTATAGAGTTTGAGAATCTGTTTTCTCCAATATAGATACTCACAGCCGTTCTCGACCATACTGGTAAAGCTGTCAGGTATCTGACAGCGAGAGCGGGACATGCACCCGCTGACTACGAATAAATTTCTCCAAACATACGATGTTCACTCCTTTGGATTCGAGTCGGCAGGTGCGCTTGAGATTGATAACGAATACTCAGGGCTCGCCGTAGCACCGGCTCACCTATATTGATTTCGAAGATCTCAGGCTGCATGCCCCACCAATTTATTTTAACCTATTGGAGAGTTGCCATGAATGATCAGGAAGCAGTTGTCTATAGTGTCTATGTTGGTATTGATTGGGCGGATTCGAAGCACGATGTTTGCATTCAACCGACGACCTCAGATGAGCGCGTGTTTGATGTTATCCCTCACCGGCCTGAGGCGATTGATGTCTGGGTGAAAGACTTGCACCAGCGATACGGAAATCACATCGCTGTGGCGGTAGAACTGACTAAAGGACCGATAGTGTCGGCCTTGCAGAAGTATAATTTCATCGACATCTTCCCTGTTAATCCGAGCTCACTAGCCAAGTATCGAGAGGCATTCCAACCTAGTAGAGCCAAAGATGACCCGACCGACGCTGAGCTTGCATTGGATATGTTGCAGCGCCACCCGGAGCACTTCAAAGTGCTGAAGCCACAGAGTGTTGAAATGCGTGCACTGGCAACCCTGGTTGAGCAGCGCAGAAGCCTAGCTGACGATCAAGTCCGTATCACGAATAGGCTGCGCCTACAACTCAAAAATTTATAATAAGGGACAGTTTGAGGTTGATCTGGTATATGGAGTCGCCAATGGTTACGAGGGCTGGGAATTTGCCCAGGATGATTATTTGCCCATATTGGGTTTCAGTGCGCAGTGGACGTATTATAAAGCCATGCTTTCCTATGATGTGGTCGCGTTTGGATTAGAGTTACCGTTGAATTAACGGGTATCGTAACCCAATAGTTTGAGCGTCTGATTTCTCAATAGCGGACACTCATTTTCGTAATACCAGGGTCGTACTTCGGCCACTTTCGTACGCTCGATTACTTTAGCTGCATGTGTGCTTAGGGCTTATTTTCAGGGCCGTAATGCGTGGATTCAATCCCAGCATCAAGCTTGAAAAATCGGGGAAGATTGTCCGCAACATCGAACCAGGGCAGCCGTTCTCCGTCATGCATGTGCCGATCAGGAACATAGCTCTCTGGGTTATCCAGCGTGCTGATTAGAAACTCGGTCGTGTGTATACCTGAAAAACGCTTAGAGATTCCATCCAGACTTAGTGAAGTGCCGCAATGATCACAAAATCCCCAGCTGATTCCGGGAGATGACTCGTATCTTTTCCGTTCGCCTTTTAAAAAACGCACATTCTTGGCATCGAAGGCTACCCACGTGACCACTGGTGCCCCTGCAAATCCCCTGCAATCGGAACAGTGGCAATACGTCACCTCGATAGGTGGGCCGAGCGCCTCGTATCGTATCGCTCCACACTTGCAACCACCGGTTACTTTTTCTCCACTATCCACGTCAGCCACTTCATTCAATCGTTGAAATCATCAACAATCATACCTCGACATCAATTTTTCTTTCCGCATTTAGTTTCATTATTGTCGCCGATTTATCGATTTTGAGGGCCTGTTTTCTCCAAAGGAGACGCTCATGAAACCGTGGTAGGGGGCAATCTTCGGCCACTTTCGGACGCTCGCTCCGATATAAATTTGACAGTTACACTCGATTAAACTAACGGAACTTGAAAAGATTTAGGACGCAAGTTAGCAACAAGTAAATAGGTATAC
>JAAEOZ010000116.1 GCA_024222685.1 Gammaproteobacteria bacterium
GCATTAAATATACAGCCCGTCAGCGTTCCATTGCGCAGTGTTAATATATAAAACTCAAATGGATGCAATGCGCTGTGAATGGCAAAATCACAGGCGAGTTCTGATTGAACCTTTATACGGAGGCGCCATTTTGCAAAAAAGTAGATTACAAAAGCGATGGGATACCAAAGCATTGAGATATCCAGATCCAGGTATGTATGTAGAAAGTAGAATAGTGCTGTGATGAATATTGCAACACTATCGATGAAAAATACAGCATCGAAACTATATCGCTGCTTGATAAAAGGCGCAAACAACTGAATGCGGAAGGTATTAAATAAATCAAGGCAGATATGGATGCATAAGCCAGACAAAGCCGCGAAAAACACAGGCCACTGCCATGATAAATCAAGCAGCCATAGCAAAGGCAGGCAGATAATAATGGCAGCATATAGTGGGGCAGCAAACAATGAATGGGTAATGCCCTGATGGTTCTGGAGGTAAAAACGCTTACCAAAAGCCATGAATGCAACATCTAAATCAGGTAATACACTGCCAGCAACAAATGCCGCACCCGCAACTTCATGCCCGGTTCCGGTTGAAATAACAAACCCGGCACAGCCAACAAACATGTGATGCACAATATCCATCAGCTAGCAAAAAATCCTCGCATTTGTGTGTGGGGAGGCCTGCAGACAGCCAATTATACTCGGTGGTGTTGTCACATACAAAACCACAGCTGTGCATAGCATATCTGATCTGATTTTTTGTTTTTCTTCCTCAGGTAGTTTACAGCCTCCATTCCAATGCGCTTCATGAGTATCCCAGGAGTCGAGAACTGCTGCATTGGAAAGTAGTTTCATCTATTGCACTCATTGCAATTACCTGACAAGTTTCCACGTATCACAAACTCTTAAACAGTCCTCAATATTTTCTTCGGGTAGAAACACTTTATTTTCACCACTGCCACGCCAGGGCAAAATATTCTCTCCATCTTTTGTTACTCTGATAATGTAGGGCCTGGAATCTTTTGTGAATGTAATAGCAAGTTCATTATCGTCAAACTGAAAGTCAGTCAAAGTGGATTCGATGAGATCAAATATATCAACAGCTGTGCCAGATGGAGACTGAGTAATCTCTTCTTCAGACAACCCATTTTGAATAACAGAACCATTAATTGTAAGCCACTCGGTTGCTCCCCAGAGTGTAAAGACCAACCACTTTGTGCTGGTACCATTTGAAACTTCCAACCCCAGAAATGCACATCCGGACATGCCCGAACTTCCCAGACGCATATTAATCGTCACAAGCCTGGCTCCGGCCCACTCAGAGTAAACCGGGTGAAATGGCAAAGTTTTCCTGGAAAAAAGAACAATACCAAAAAACGTGGCAAACCAGCTTATGATTGAAACACGAAAGGAAAAGAAAACAGGACTCCACCCTCTTGGAATCCGCCAAAGTGCTGCAAGAATAAATGAAAACTGTTCCTCAAAACATTCGAGTATTGCTGGACGTTGTTCACTCATTATCTAAATACTCATTTTGTTACTGGGTCCGCGGAGCTGACGCCATGTTCAGGCTACCATATATATCTGTGATCTCTGCCCAAAAAAATATTTTTATCTCACCACGGAAGGAAGCTCTTTTAAGGTACTATGCAATCTGTAGATTTGCATATATGGGGGCAAAGCAATGCCAAAACGTAAAACAAAGAAAAAAACATACGATCACCAGTAATATCTTCAATGATTAATCATCCAGGTGTGCATTTATTGGTGATGCGGCCGGGATGGTTAGATATTTCCATCGACGTGGCATGCCAGGAACACGGCCCGACACATAAATTTCATATCCCAAAAGAGTCATTGAGTGTCGTGAATGTTGAATGTATAACGCTGTTTACCAAACTGCTGCCAATTTATCTCATAGCTTTTATGGCACAGAATATTAATCATATAGGAGCTTTCGAGACATGAAAATAAAAGCACTTAGTGTCGTCACCAGCCTGTTTTTCTGTGTCGCTCTATCCTTCGGTTTACATGCAGATGTCAATAAGAAAGCATTAAAGGCAGAGGCCATTAGCATAGTAAAGAAATTTGGCGGTACTCTGAAGCCACAATTGGGTAAAGCCCTGAAAACCGGTGGCCCGGCACATGCCATCAAAGTCTGCTCAACCCAAGCACCGGCCATCGCAGAGAAACTTCGTAATGAAACCGGCTGGTATGTAAGACGTGTCAGTTTGAAAGCTAGAAATAATATGTCTGCCACCCCTGATGCCTGGGAAGCTAAAGTTCTCAAACAATTTGATGAACGTCAGGCCAGGGGAGAATCGGCCCAGAAAATGGCCTTTGCAGAAGTAGTTAATGGTAAATATCGCTTTATGAAGGCTCAGGGTGTCGAGAAAGTCTGTCTGAACTGTCATGCAACCAAAGTAAATCCTGAGGTCGAAGCCGCTCTGAAGAAGCACTACCCACATGATAAGGCACGAGGTTATACGCTCGGTCAAATCCGTGGTGCGTTTAGCCTGGCCAGGGACATTTAGCTTTTCGCATATATTCTGTCGCACAATTCCATGTGGTCAGAATGAATCGGCCTCTATTTCCAGGTATACCTGGCTCACATGCTGCCCGACCAGGTCGTCGTAATTTTTCCAATTGCTAAATTCCGATACGGCTTCCAGCACTTTGGGTTTCATCTCGAAATCAGCCAGATCCTCTTCGAAGAGTTCTTCGACTGTGCTCACCACTGCGTTAAGATACCTGCGGTACGATGCTGGTACGGCGGAACCACCAGCGGGGCCGTGACCCGGGATGTAGAAACTAAACTGATCGTTTAGAATTTTGTCTATTGCAGCAATGTTTCCCTTAAAGCTTCCATCCTCTTCTATTATTCCAATCATACCATTACGCACTATATCACCAGTGAACAATACTCGCTGATCGACCAACTCCACCATGAGATCATTGTCCGTATGGGCCGCACCTGCATAATGAACATGGAAACCTGTGCTACCAAACAAAACCTTAGCGTTGTCATCAAGTGTCTTATCCGGAGGTACCACTTTCCTGTTTCCACCAGCCCCCTGTGTACTTTGCTCGACGAGCTCTAGCCACTGTTCTCCATCGGCACCTTCAATTCTGCGCTTTGCGACAGGGTGGGCATAGATCACAGCATCGGGATAGCTGCGTTTGATTCCCTCATTACCCATCCAGTGATCGCCATGAGCATGCGTGTTGAATATTGCGATAATCGGCTCACTCGAAATTTCACTAATTCGCTCAACCACCATCTCGCCGGCCCACGCACTTCCACCGGGATCGATGACGACCACGCCTTCATCGGTCAGTACAATACCCACATTGTTGCGAAATCCCCGGTTCTCCCTGGTCTGTGGCTCGGTCGGCCCAAAAATCACATAGACGCCATCTGTAATGCGGGTTAGATTAAAAACAGGCTCGTTGGCGAGCAGCGTGGTCATTTGACATAGCAGCACTGCAACAAGTACGTATCGGCTTGGTAGCATCATGGACAGTCCTCCACAATTGGGAATTGATTGGTTGCGTTGTCCGTTGCTGGCATCCACTGAGTCATATATCGTTTATTTTGTCCATGTTGAATTTCTTGTTAGCCATTGGATTTAAGAAATTTGTTCCCATTAAAAAAGTAATCCAAAACTAGCACAGGCTTCGTGGAATTTGATGTTTTCTCAAAAATTTCAATATCTATATTCTGTAACTTATACCACGAAACAACATGTTTAAATAAACCACCAACACAAATGACGAGTATAAATATTGACTTACTATTGCACTTTAATCTCGTTATATTCTCATGCAAGGCCATGTATATCAACGACCGCCCATAGCCGAATCAGGGTCATATAGTCCATATTCCAGAAAGTCAGTTTCATCAATTTTCAATCTAATTTGAGCGCCAACAATCCAGTCCATGCTATGTCCTCATTAACCATTTACTCAGTCACCTTCCTGGAATACAGGTGTGAATGACAGTCAGGGCATTTCAATTCTTCATTCGAGCGATGCACCCATTCGGCGTTGCATAAAACACAGAAATATGACGTAACAGTAACTGGCTTCTCGACGGGTTTTTGCCGAATCTTGTCTTTGTGTCGGAGTCTTTTATGGAATGCTACTGTACGTCTAGATTGATCGGGATAATGCATTTCCAGCCTGGCTCGACATTGATGCTTTTCACGTGCAGCATTGAGCATAGCTTCCTGCCGTGGGTGGTAACGCCAGGTTCGTAAACCATCTCTCAGGATAAAATCAATCACCGCATCGGAGAATCGCCTGGATCGGTCGGCTTTTAATGAAGCGATCGAAAACTTACCACAGTCCAGTTCTAAAACACCTGCCCTGGCCGCATTCAATTTGGCTGTCCGTAAAGCCACCGAAGGTTTTCCTTTATAGACCAGATCAACCAGTATGGCGTAGTCACCTACCTTCAGACAAAGATCAAAATGAAGGGATTTATCTGAAAAATTAGCGCAGGACTGTTCGATCATCACTTTGGCACTTTGACTAATCAATACAGGTAGTGAATTTGTCGAACAGCAATCAAAATACAGTGGTGATCGATAAATCGGTGTCTGCATCACCTGTCCTTTTAATCTCGGTGCCAGATGCCTTATCATCATTGCCACAGCCACGGTTGAGCTAAATGGGCAGGATTGCTCAGGCCTGGCCGATTCATGTCTGGAATCATGGGCAAAATGATATCTGTTTACTTTAGGATGGCGCGACAATAAAGGTGCCTTGCAGCCCGGACACAGGCAGTCGCAGGCACGGCCTTTCGGCGCATCCTCCGGCTCAACAATTTCGCCACTTTCACGATGAATACCAAACGGGATTAGTAGCTCGTACATTCCTCCTCGCTATGGTTTTAAGGTTTAATGCCTCCTCCAAAAAATCATGGGGTTTCTCTATTATGTCACTTTTTGGGCATAGTAATGGCAATCCTAAAACAACTCCAGATCCTCTGGGCGTCCCCTAAAAACAGATCGAAGAGATTTTCCCTTCCAGAGAGCACAACAACATGCTATTTTACTACAATAGTATGATTTTTTCACATACCCTTTGGAGGACAAAATGGCGACAGTCAGAAAAACGATTACTGTTACCGATCAGCAAGACAAGTGGATCAAAGCACAAATTGAGGGTGGCGATTTCACCAATGACAGTGAATATATTCGCAATCTGATCCGCCGTGATCAAGTTACCCAGTCCGAAATTGATGCCATCCGCAGCGAGCTAATCAAGGGTGAGCAGAGCGGGATACCACGGGCGTTTGACGGTGACTTATTCAAAGAAGAAATGACCGCCAAACATGCCGCCGCAAAGCAGGGCGACACTTGATTTATTTCAAGATCACCGAGTACGGCATCGCGATTATTCGAGTATTGCATGACCGGATGCAACCCGCGCGGCATTTATAAGCGATATTTTAGACCAGAAGTCATATTCATCCTCATAATCTGTCTCTTCCCAGCATCAACATCAAACAATTAGCCAATCTTTATACTGTTGATTAAGTTTTATTTAAACAAGCCTTCAGCCTGCAAATCGGCATGATAAGAAGACCGCACCATCGGTGCGCTGGCGACCTGGTCAAAACCGATACTTTCGGCATAAGCACCAAGCGCGTCGAATTCTTCAGGCGTGACGTATCTTTCAACAGCCAGGTGATCTCGGCTCGGCTGTAGATACTGACCCAGGGTTAACATATTGACACTGTGCTCCCGCATATCCCGTAATACCTGCCTGACTTCTTCTAGATCTTCACCAAGGCCAAGCATGAGTCCCGATTTGGTAGTTACGGCAGCATTTTGTTGCTTAAATTTCTTCAGTAAATCCAGCGACCATTGATAATCGGAACCTGGTCGTATCTTTTTGTACAGAGAAGGTACCGATTCAAGATTATGATTAAAAACATCAGGCGGAGAACCTTTGAGTATCTCTAAGGCCACATCCATACGCCCGCGAAAATCCGGTGTTAATATTTCAATCTGTAGCTCCGGATTCAGTTTGCGTGAAGCCTCAATGCAATCGACAAAGTGTTGTGCGCCGCCATCGCGTAAATCATCTCGATCTACCGAAGTAATGACTACATAGCGTAGACTCATTGCATGGATGGTTTTCGCCAGATTTTCCGGTTCCTCGCTATCCAGTGGGTTAGGTCTACCGTGCCCGACATCACAAAATGGACAACGGCGCGTACAGATTTCACCCATGATCATAAAGGTTGCCGTTCCATTCGAAAAACATTCACCGAGGTTCGGGCATGACGCTTCTTCACAAACAGTAAACAGGCTGTTGTCACGCAGTACCGCTTTCAACTTTTTCACGCTATCGCCTTTTGGTGCCCTGGCGCGGATCCAGGCAGGTTTGCGTTGCAGAGTTTTCGATGGCACGACTTTAATCGGAATTCGTGCAACTTTATCGGCACCTTTGAGTTTGACACCCTGTACTACCTGGTTTTTCTTATCCATCAACTTTTCCGCCGTATAAATTGCTAATGATGTGGTCACACAATTCGAGGCCTGCCTGTTGCAGACTTAAATGGATACTAAAATCGGACATCTGAGTCACTCTCAGATTTTTAAATCCACAGGGATTGATACGTGAAAATGGACTTAGGTCCATATCCAGATTCAGACTCAACCCATGATAGCAACAGCCCTTACGAATTCGCAAACCCAGTGCAGCGATCTTGGCATCGCTGACATAGACTCCCGGTGCATCCGCACGTGCCGCGGACGCAATGTCATAATCTGCCAGAAAAGCGATAATTGAGTTCTCGATATGTGTTACCAGCGCACGCACACCGAGGCCGAGCCTGACTATATTCAGCATACAATATATCACCAGCTGGCCAGGTCCATGATAAGTCACCTGCCCACCACGATCTATCTGAATAACCGGTATATCACCGGTATCGCGTAAATGCTCTGGCTTGCCGTTTAAGCCCTGTGTAAATACCGGGTCATGTTCCGTTATCCATATCTGATCGGGCGTTTCTGCATCGCGCTGATCGGTAAAATCTTTCATCTGTTGCCAGGTTGAATAATAATCGCTTCGGCCCAGATAACGGATTTCCGGCTGACTGGTTTCCATTAAAGCGACATAACAACGTGTTCACACTCGTAAAGATCGCGATAAATATCAGTAATCTGTTGTCGGCTGTAAACCGTGAAATTGAGTGTAAGTGCAAGATACCTGCCTTTACTGCTACTACGCCTGGTGACTTCTATATGTTCTGCCTGAGGGCAACGCGCTCTTACCAGCTCGACTACAATCGCTTCAAAATCTTCATCCCGATGACCGAAAACCTTGAGTGGATAGCGCTCTGGAAAATCAATCAGATCCAGAGCCGATTGTGGAGCCATCGGTGACTTTTCCATCGATAATCACTTAAACAGGAGCTTAATGCTATCCAGTGCACGACTGAATAACCCACCTTCCGAAACAGCATGCGTGGCCACAATGCTTTCGCTGACTATGGCTTCGTCATCAAGACTGATATTGACCTGTCCAAGTTCCTGCCCATGACTGACTGGCGCTGAAATCTGACCTTCAATTTCCATGGCCGCCTGTAAATCTTTGTACCGGCCGCGTGGTATGGTGATGTAAATATCACGACCTACTCCCATGGCTACCTGCTCCTGAGCGCCATACCAGACGCGGGCAGTCTTCAATACTTCTTCGGCTTCATAGAGCTTATGGGTTTCAAAAAAACGAAATCCATAGTTAAGCAGCGCCTGGCTGCTACTGCTTCTCGACTTATCCGAGGTTGCGCCGAGCACAACTGAGATCAATCGCATATCGCTTTGAACGGCCGAAGCTACCAGACAATAACCTGCAGCTTCAGTATGGCCGGTCTTTACTCCATCAACAGTGTCGTCACGCCATAGCAGACGATTACGATTAAACTGGCGAATTTCGTTATAGGTATAC
>JAAEOZ010000117.1 GCA_024222685.1 Gammaproteobacteria bacterium
GGTATAAAATGCCTCGAACACATTTTTCCGCAGAATTTCCGCCTCGATAACCTTGTCCCAGTTACCCGCTTCTGCATTTTTCAGCATATCTCGATTGTACTCAACGAGCTCAACCAGTTGACTATTCAGCTCATCTTGGTGTTTGGTAGAAGTCATTATGGCTATCCAATGAAAATACGCGCTGGATTATTCAGGCGCTTTCTGACTCAGGAGTGATTTTGGTTCTGGATTCAACCGGGATAGCATCCCAGCCTGATTTTATCTCGCGCAGCAGGCCTGTTACTTCTATGACAATATCGACATCATTATCGAGGTTAGCAGTCAGCAAGCGTCTTTCGATATACTCGTATAGCCCATCAAGATTAGCCGCCAGCTCGCCACCCGCCTGCATATCGAGGCTCGAGCGTAGACCGCCTACGATAGCCATGGCCTGGCCTATAACTTCACCCTTTTTAGCGACATCGCCGCGAGATATGAGCCCTTTTACAACAGCAAGTTTCCCAAGCACACCTTTCAGTAGCATCTGCACCAGGCGATGCGGATCAGCATCGGTGACACCGGAATAACTACCAACCTGATTATATTGACCAACATTGCTCATTGTAGCTGTGTGACCTTCCATGTTTACTCCTGATAAGTTAATGAGTCATAACTGTTCATACTATTAACATCGACCCAAATTACCGAAACTTAATATCGGTTTTAAAGTTATTTAATTTTGTCCGATGACAATTTTCGGCAGTGCTGCCAGCTGTGTCGTTAGATAATCACTGGTCGCTGTTAGCTCACCAATGAGCACATCAAGTGCAGCGAATTCCGCCTGGTAACGTGCTTCGATAACTTCCAGGTTACGCCGCTCGTTAATCTGGTCATCGATCAAACCATCGATACGGTCATTCAAGCCATCGGTTCGAGTTTCTATAATGCCGTCGGATGCAAGCCAACTGTCTGCAAGATTATAAAAGCGGCTGGCGAAACCATCATCCTCTGCCGCAAATAACTGCGCAACGTCATCAAAGTTATCCTGTAATGCAGCGTCAAGCTTGGTTGTATCAACCGTCATGGTGCCGTCTTTCTCCATCGTCACACCGACTTCAGTAAGGTAACTGAAGGCACCACTTGTAGCCGCTTCATTAAGAACATCCTGGAGCTGTCTTTCGAGTGATAACAATACACTGTCAGAGCCCAGTTGCCCCGAGCGCTGGACCTGGATTTCCGCACGCAGGCTGTCATAAGCATCAGCGAAGGCCTGTATACGAGAAGATACCGCTGAATTATCACGCTCAACGTTTACCGAATGAGTATTACCCGGGTCGGCAGTTTGCAGATTCAAAGTGACACCGCTAATGACATCATCGATCGTATTGGTTGAGCGCGTGATATTGTAACCATCGACGTTGATCTCTGAATCGAGCAAACTCAGATCACCGCCAATATCATTCAACGTGGTTAAGCCAAGATCGACGGTACCGCCGTAAGAAACGGTCATAGCACTGGCCTCGCCGGTGCTATCAGAAGTGAGAATCAGTTTCTGGTTGCCACC
>JAAEOZ010000118.1 GCA_024222685.1 Gammaproteobacteria bacterium
CTGATCCGCTATCACCGGGTTAGAGATTGTCCCCAGTTGTTGCAATTGATTAGCAACTATATCGTGCGAATTATTATTTTCAGAAATATGACCGGCAATTAGACGACTCAGGCGTTTAGTATCAATGCTTTTTAACAGAGAAAGTGACTGCATATTAGACAAATGCCCCAAATCGCCTGATACCCTTTGCTTTAAAGAATAAGGATAAGGCCCGTCTTCAAGCATTGCCTGATCATAATTAAACTCCAGCAGCAATCCATCAAGCTGATTATAAGTACTAATTATATGACTGGTTATATGCCCGGTATCAGTCAAAATTCCGAGTTTTTTCCCATTGCTAGCAGTAAAAATAAATTGTACAGGTTCGCAGGCATCGTGCGGTACAGTTACCGGTAGCACCTCAATTTTGCCGATTGTCAGGGACTCTCCACCCCGAATAATGTGATAGGAAAATTTCCTGTCGAATACTGATCTGGCAGTACCCCGTGTTGTCCAGACTGGAATCTGGTGGTTTCGCGCCAGACGAGCAACACCGCTACAGTGATCGGAATGTTCATGTGTTACCAGGATTGCATCAATACTCTCTGGAGATAACTTGAGCCGATCAAGGCGCTGATGAAACTGTTTTAATGAGAAACCACAGTCGATTAGAAGTACAGTGGAATCAAACTTTACTAAAGTTGCATTTCCCTTGCTACCACTACCAAGCGACGCTAACTGCATTATCACTCATCTGATATGCTTATAAAGCATAGTAAGAAACTCTATTGCCTCGCTTGAATCGTCAACCTCTCCTTCGGAGTTTTCTATGCTGATTCGAGTCGAGTCATGCGTTTCTTTCGATACAACAAGAGTTACCTGCTTTTTTGTCAATTTTGATTCGGTGGATGAGAAAAGAGAGAATAGCCCACTTGATTTCTGCTCTATCTCGTAGAGCGTGTTAACAGACACCATTCCAGCCCCCGAAAAACCGATACTTGGATTGGCGGACAGGATATCAACATCCAGTCGATCCAGCTCATGTAACAGACGGTTCCAGGCTAACTGCTTAACTGCTCGCACCAGTATATAAGTTTCACTTTCTGAGCTATCGGTATGCATTGAGGCTCTTGGCGCAAACAGTTTTACTCTCGAGACCTGCTGATCAACATCAGACTGATCAAGCCCTAAAAACACCATCAAACGCGAAAGCATTTCTATTTCCAGTTCAGGTTCTGGGTCGCGGAATGCCCAATCATTCAATTTGTCACTCTCGGTTTGTCTTGATTCTAGCCGGCGTTTATATTCCGTACCCCGATGAGAAATATATATTCGAGTCACTTTTTCACTGGATTCTCTGGATATTCGGGTGCGAAACTGATCCTGGCTAGTCGAGAAATCATCGCTGGAAAACAAATCTGCAAAAAAACCTTTATCTTCATCTACTACTCCTTCTTCCTTGAACACCCATTTCGTCTGGATAATACCGATTACGGGCTCGTCGATATCTAGTACAAAGCCTTCGGACGCCCAGAAACTCTTAATCGTCTGATAAAGATTATCCACTTCGCCGTCAACTTCGAGCCAGTAAAAGTCTTCACTACCTGCTAGCCTAATCGAATCAACCCTGGCCAATACCGGGATTTTATTGATCGTTTCAGACAAACCAGCGGAAAAATTAGAGGGAATTTCAAACTTTTCATTTAAGGTCGCGGAAGTTAAATCGGGTGGAATTTCCAGATTCACGGTAGCTCGAGTATCCAGATATCGCAAATCTGAATCTGAACTGCAGGCAGTCAAGCTTAGCATAACCAGAGATACAATCAGATACTTGTTCACAGGACACCACTGGAAATCAATGCCTGCCGCAATTCCTTATGATACTGCTCATCAAGCACGGTCATTGGTAGTCGCATATTTACTTCACCAAATCCCATTTGTGCTATCGCCCATTTCACCGGAATAGGATTTGATTCTATAAATAGCAAACGATGTAAGTCCGCAATTTCAGCGTCGGCTGCCCGTGCTTCGGCTTCTTTTCCTTCAAAAGCCAGTCGACACATTGTAGCCATTTTTGCTGGTACGACATTGGCAGTTACCGATATCGCACCGTGTCCTCCATTGAGAATAAAATCGCAGGTTGTTGAATCATCTCCAGTCAACAGTGCAAAATCGTCATTAACGAGACGCTTTATATCAGTCAGGCGCTGCATGTCCCCTGTAGCCTCCTTGATGCCAACAATATTTCTGACACGGGCCAACTCTCCGACTGTTTGCGCCTGCATATCACAGGCAGTACGACCGGGTACATTGTAGAGAATCTGAGGAATGTCCACTGCATCAGCTATAGCCTGATGGTGTAGAACCAACCCCTTTTGAGTCGGCTTGTTGTAGTAAGGAGTTACCAGTAAACAGGCTTCAGCGCCTACTTTGTGTGCGCATTCTGTCAATTCGATTGCTTCGCTGGTGGAATTTGCACCAGTTCCAGCAACCATCGGCAATCGGTGGTTGACAATTTCATAGCTTTGTTTGAGAAGTTGCTGATGTTCCTGATGGCTTAAAGTAGCTGATTCACCACTGGTGCCAGCTATTACCAGGCCATTCGTACCCTGTTCAATATGAAAATCTATCAACGCTTCCAGTTGATCATAGTCAACAGAACCATCGCTTAACATCGGCGTCACTAACGCAACCAGACTACCTTTAAACATTCACTTCCCCTTAAACCAGCATTTCAACGCAATAAACAGGGTATGGTATAAATACTGATATCAATGTACAAGCAATTGTCTTTAAAGATATAAAGACTGGACTGAAACTTTGCTACTGGTCGGATGAATCAACAACTGTGTGGCTGGGCCATGCCTTTAAAATAGCCTGTATCAGGGTAGCCAATGGAATCGCAAAAAATACGCCCCAGACTCCCCATAAGCTTCCAAAAAACACAACGGCGACAATTATTGCCAGCGGGTGCAGGTTAACCACTTCTGAGAACAATAAAGGTACCAGCAAATTTCCATCGAGAAACTGAATCACGGTATATGCGGCCATGAGGTATCCAAATTCAGATGCCCAGCCCCACTGAAAATAGGCAATCAAGGCTACTGGAATTGTCACAACGGTAGCACCTACATAAGGAATAATAACGGACAAACCCACTAGCAGGCTTAGCAGCATAGCGTAATTCATATCCATGACAATAAAAGCAATATAGGTTGCAACCCAGACCACCAGAACTTCGATAAATTTACCGCGTATATAACTTGCTATCTTTATATCCAGCTCAGTCCATACCTGTGCAATTAGCCGCCGCTCATTTGGTAGAAAATAACCGAGCCAGCTTAAGATTGAGTCTTTATCCTTAAGAAAGAAAAATACCATTAACGGCATTAAAATCAGGTACACAAAAAAAGTAATAACACCTACTACCGAATCCAGCGACAGGCTTACTACTCTCTGACCTAGCATACTGAGTTCCATTCGCATGAAAGTAAAAATCTGCTGTACCTGTTCAACAGAGACATAATCAGGGTATTGATCGGGCAGTTGCGAGAGGAGCAACTGACCTTTACCTATCATTATTGGTAACTCCCTTATAAGCTCACTTACCTGTTGAGATAAAAGTGGTAATAATACGAACAGGGTTAGCAATATCGCAGCCAGAATAATTGTTGTGACGATGCTGGCACCAATAGTTCGATTTAGATTCAGCTGACTAAATCGAACTACCAGCCCTTCGAAAAGATAGGCAATAATGATACCAATCAAAATAGGCATCAAATGGGCATTCATAACAACAATCAGTAGCGCGCCGAAAATCAGAATAAAAGCAAACATCACTGTTTGTGGATCGGTAAAATATCGCTGATACAATTGTTTTAATATATTAATCATTGCTGTCGGTATTCCTGATAACTTGCCTCGAACAGTGCTTCTAGTTCATCAATAACTAAGCGCGCTTCACGCCCGTGAAGCAGGTGTTGCCCCATTAGTGACGAAGCCTGATTCAGCAGTACATCAGTATCCAGCATGTAGTAGGTTTTTTTCAATCGTTTTATTGCTCCCACCACAGTTTCCTCACCGGGCCTTTCGATAAGTTCAGGGTCCAGGGGAAATTCAACAGCGGGTTCTGTGGAGTTCTGTGCTGATAAAAAGCTGGCAAAGTCTATAACAGACTGTTGATGCGCAGGCGACAGGCTGGCCATTAAAGATTCCAGCCTGCTGAATTTCGAACCCATCGATATATCAGGCAATATTCTGCTATTATCGTTTCTTGGCGCAATAGGCCTGGGCAAATTCAAGCAATTCTTCCATTACCCTGACACGAAATTTCTGGCGCTGGCGAACAAATGAAAACGGTCGACTCAACGGAGGATCCAGCTGAAGTTCGACAAGCGTATTCAGCTTTAATTCTTTTTCGATGGTGGAACGTGACAAGATAGAAATACCCATCCCCGCCTCAACTGCACCCTTCAATGCTTCCGGGCTACCCAGTTCAAGACAGAAATTCATCTCTGTAATGCCAACACCAGCATCTGCGAGATACTGCAGGATTACCTCACGAGTTCCGGATCCTTCTTCTCGGCAAACAAAAGGATAGGCCTTAATATCTGCTGCGTTGACTTTACCTCCACGTTTCACCAGTTCGTGATCTGGAGCAGCCACAACTACCAGATGATCTTCATGACAAATTTCTACGATTAAATTTTTGTTACTAACTGGTGACTCTACTACTCCAAGATCTATCACGTTGTGCTCAACCATGGAAACAATACCATCTGAATTGGCCACCTTCAGGCGAAGATTAATATCAGGATATCGGTTTTTAAACTCTCCCAGTAATGCCGGTAGCATATATTCCGCAATTGTAGTACTTGCGCCAATGGTTAAAGCGCCACTGATTTCACCAGTAAGGTCTCGAACCGAGTTTTCCATTTCGGCATACAGATCAAATATGCGCTCAGCAAATTCTGAGACTTTTTCACCTGCAGGGGTCAGATTAACTTTATTATGAGTCCGATCGAAAAGCCGAGTATTAAAATATTCTTCTAGTTGGCGAACCTGGAAAGTAACCGCAGGTTGAGTCATATGCAATGCGTCTGCCGCTTTGGTAAAACTCAGCAGCCGGGCAACAGTATGAAATACCTTAAGACGTCGATCACTCATGGTCGAGGAAACTCGCGGTTAATAGCCTGAGATTATATATGGAATTTATTCAATACTACAGACCCTATAAAAGATACTTATTGATTACCATATCGCATAACACTACCAATACGGAGTAAATGTCAGGGACTGTACTTTCTGTAATATCGCTAAATTGAGACTTAAATTTGATTTATATTCATGCGCCCAGCTGATTTTTAGGCAAAACCAGGGGGAATCTGGTAATTTAATCGTGCAAAACGATGAAAACCTCGCATAATAATTAATGACAGTTTTAAGTTTCGCTCGTAAACTATGGTTATTGTTACAAATATAGGGACAGCTATGCGCTTTTTAATCTACCTGACATTTATATTTTTTAGCACAGTAAATGCCGGCGAAATTCTTAAATGGACCGACGAGGATGGCAATGTACATTACGGCGATTCCCCTCCTGTTAGTACCAGTACCAAACAGGTTAAGGTCATTGGTGCTCCCAGTAATCCTGGCAGGGCGCTGCCCCGCCTGGGTGACAGTTCTACGGAGAACGAAACAGATACAGCAACTAACCCGGATGATGAAGAGTCTACCGCAGCAGTACCAGAAGATCAGGCAAAGATCGCCTGCGAGAATGCACAAAAAGATTTAAAGGTGATAAAAAGGAGTAATCGTATAAAGCTAAAAGCTGCTGATGGCACTACTCGTTTCATGTCTACAGAGGAAATCGCTGAGCGACGTAAAAAAACCGAAGAAGATATTGGACGATTCTGTAAATAAACCGGACATTGAGCCAATTCCCAGGTAATTATTATTTAAGTTTCTCTACCACTCTCGCATATAATAGGCACACCGGTTCTCTATAAGGTCGGTATATATCCCCTTCTTAACGCAGTTTTATTAAATATTATGAAAGCATCCCGCTTCCACCTGATTACACTTAAGGAAACACCTGTCGACGCCGAAATTGTCAGCCACCAGCTCATGTTACGCGCAGGGCTAATTCGTCGTCTATCATCAGGAATTTATAGCTGGATGCCACTCGGTCTTAGAATTTTAAGAAAAGTCGAGACGATTGTTCGTGAAGAAATGAACAGGTCCGGTGCAATGGAACTGTTAATGCCTTCGGTTCAACCTGCTGAGCTATGGCAGGAGTCTGGGCGATGGGATCAATTTGGTCCGGAGCTACTACGTTTTCATGATCGACATCAGCGTGATTGTTGCCTTGGCCCAACACACGAAGAAGTGATCGCAGATATTTTTCGCCGTGACATAAAAAGCTATAAACAACTGCCAGTTAATTTTTATCAAATTCAAACCAAATTTCGTGATGAAATACGCCCGCGGTTTGGTGTCATGCGCTCACGTGAATTCATTATGAAGGATGCCTATTCTTTCCACGTTGATCAGCAGTCCCTACAACAGACATACGAGCTGATGTACCAGACCTATAGTAATATTTTTGATCGATTCGGCCTTGCCTACCGTTCAGTTAACGCCGATTCTGGCTCAATTGGTGGCAACACTTCACATGAGTTTCACGTTCTTGCGGATTCAGGTGAAGACGCGATTGCATTCTCAGACCAGAGTGATTACGCCGCCAATGTAGAAATGGCATCCGCCACACCTCAGGAAACCAGGCGCGAGGAGTCATTGGCCATTATGGAAACTATCGATACCCCGAATCTACGTACCATTCATGAACTCGTCGGCACTCTTGATACCGACATTCGTAAATGCCTGAAAACATTAATCGTTGAGTCCGAGGAAGATGGTCTAGTCGCCCTGGTTTTACGAGGGGATCACGAACTCAACCCGCTTAAGGCAGAAAAACTGGCAGGAGTTTCCTGTCCATTACGTTTTGCCGACAAAGATAAAATAAAATTGCAGCTAGACAGTGATATCGGCTCACTAGGGCCGGTCAATATAGGAATTCCAACTTATGTGGATAGTTCGGCGGCAAAGGTTAGCGATTTTATCTGCGGCGCAAACACCAATGATAAACATCTGATAAACGTTAACTGGGGAAGGGATTGCGACGAACCCGTTGCAGTGGATATTCGTAATGTAGTCAACGGTGACCCCAGCCCAGATGGTAACGGTAAACTAAAGATATTACGGGGAATCGAAGTTGGCCATATATTTCAACTGGGCCAGAGATATAGTGAGGCAATGCAGGCTACTGTGCTGGATGAAAACGGCAAATCTGTAGTAACTACAATGGGTTGCTACGGCATCGGGGTCACGCGTGTGGTGGCGGCCGCAATCGAACAGAATAATGATGATAGCGGGATATACTGGCCGACTGCACTGGCGCCTTTTCAACTGGTAATCTGCCCCCTCAATTACAATAAATCACCACAGGTAAAAGAGAAGGCCGATCAACTTTATAACCAGTGCCTACAGGCGAGTATCGATGTACTACTTGATGACCGACCGTTACGCCCCGGTGTGATGTTTTCAGACATGGAGTTAATCGGTGTTCCACACCGCATCGTATTAAGTGAACGAGGACTGAAAGCGGAGCAGTTTGAATACAAGGGACGGCGCGATGAAACTTCTCAGGATCTGGCATTACAGGACTTATCTGAGTTCCTCAAAAAGCTGTTTCCAGAAGCATGCGAGACTATCGCCTGAACTGGCTTTCTCAGCAGTTAATTTTACTGATACTCTTGAGTATCACAGCTTTCTCCACTGCGGCAGGTGACACCGACCCTGACCCCAGATTACGTCAGTTATTACGGCAAGCCATAGAAGCCGACTATGGTTTTAAAGACAGATTTGCAGCTGAAGTCTGGCTACTCGACATGTCAAATCGGCTGAAAAAAATTGTCGCAGACCCTGAAACTCGTATCGATATTCTTAAACAGGTACATTACGAAGCCGGTCGCGTTAACGTAGCACCCGAGCTGGTATTAGCGGTAATCGAAGTCGAAAGTGCATTTAACGAGTTTGCTATTTCTGTAGCCGGGGCACGGGGACTAATGCAGGTCATGCCTTTCTGGCTCGATGAAATCGGCATTTCGGACAAGAATCTGTTTAAGATTCGTACCAACCTTCGAATGGGTTGTACTATCCTACGTTATTACCTGGATATGGAATCTGGTAATTTGACACGAGCGCTTGCTCGCTATAATGGCAGTCTTGGAAAATACGTTTACCCCGACAAAGTTTTGGAGGCTCTGAATACACGCTGGTTCAGGCAATAACCTGATGCCCGACAGACTGCTAACCATCATATCTTGGTGGCGCGACTTTCAATACCTCTCCAATGGTCGTCAGGCCTCTGGCTACTTTTTGTGCGCCAGCCAGATTTAACGGTTTCATACCTGTCTTTATTGCCGTTTTACGAAATTGTGCGAGATCGAAATTCAAACCGATATCCTGTTTTAACTCATCATTAATAGGCATCATTTCATAAATGCCGATTCGGCCTTTAAAACCGGTCTGTCTGCATTCAAGGCAACCCTCTGCATGTGAAATTATATCGGGTGCGGTAGTTTTCCAGGGCCTGATTAAAGATTCCCATTCCTGCTTATCAAAGTCATGGCTTTTCTTACAATGCGGGCAAAGCGTACGAACCAGGCGCTGCGCAACAACGCCAATCAGAGTTGCACTAATCAGATAGGGCGGCACACCTATTTCTGTCAGCCTGGCAATTGCAGAAGGCGCATCGTTGGTATGCAGGGTTGACAACACCAGATGCCCCGTTAACGCAGCCTGTACAGCCATTTCAGCAGTTTCACGATCTCGTATCTCTCCGATCATAATGATATCAGGATCCTGTCTGAGCAGCGTTTTAACACCACTGGCGAAGTCCAGCTCAATATTGTGCTGTACCTGCATCTGATTGAAACTGGTTTCAACCAGCTCTATCGGGTCTTCGATTGTACATACATTGACTTCGGGTCGTGCCAGATGTTTCAGGCTGGTATATAGAGTCGTGGTTTTACCCGATCCAGTCGGCCCGGTAACGAGAATAATCCCGTGTGGTTTCTCAATCATATGATTCCATATATCAGATTCTTTTTTCTCCAGGCCAAGTGCGGAAAAATTCTTTACCAGAACTTCCGGATCAAATATCCGCAGCACCAGCTTTTCTCCAAAAGCCGTCGGCATACTCGACAATCGAAGTTCAATTTCTGCACCTTCCGGAGATCTGGTCTTTATTCTTCCATCCTGAGGCTTACGTTTTTCAGCAACATCGAGACGCCCCATGATTTTTATCCTGCTAACCACAGCAGCAGTAATGTTGGCAGGAATTTCGTACACCTGGTGCATCACACCATCTATTCGAAAACGTACATTACCCTGTTCCCGCCTTGGCTCGATATGAATATCGCTTGCTCGCTGACTAAAAGCATACTGCATTAGCCAGTCTACAATACTGACAATATGTTGATCATCTGCATCGACCGAATCCACTTTGCCTAATTGAATAAGCTGCTCAAGATTTTGTAATGTACTCGGACCTTTAGTCTGATTAGCACCTGCGCTATCCATAGCGCGGCTAATACTGTAAAACTCCAGCGAATAGGATTTTAACTCCAGAGGGTTAGCAAAAACGGTTTCTATTGGTCGATTAACAATACGATCAATTTCATCCTTCCACTCGAATTGAAATGGATCTGAAACTGCTATCGTTACTTCCGCATCGCTAACTTTGACCGGTAAAATTCCAAAGCGGGAAGCATAGGCATAAGAAATGATCGAAGTGCAGGCACTAACATCCATCTTTAAGGGATCAAAGTAATATCGAGTTAAGCCGGATAGACCAGCGATCCAGTTGGTTAAAAACTCCAGCGAAAGCACCTGGTCGGGTTGAGACTCATTTACCCACTGGCGTCTGGCTATTATTTCCAGAGGATGAAGGTTTTTACGATCCTGTTCAGACACCAGCGAAGAAACCATACTGGCTTTGTCCGGCTCAACGAGTTTCTCAGCAACCAGTAACTCGAGTATACCTTCCAGACTACATACTTTCTTATTCAACATTTAATTCTGAATATCGATTGTCACTGGCATATTAGCAGGTATTTCGCCGCTTGCGACAAATAATACCCTGAGTTCAAAACCGTCCGGATTGTTAGACTCATTTTTTCGTCGATAGTCCAGGCTGACAACTTTGCCACGATATTTTCTGCCCAGATAGTCTATTTGAGCAGACTTACCCACCAGGCCAGAATTCCACTGATCAGGGCCAAGATAAGCGATGGCCAGCATTTGCTGATGATTTGCAAGTAACATTAATACCTGATCACTTACTTCGGTATTTATATAGCGGCCAGCATGCGTATTGACATCAAGCACCAGCAAATCATCCGGAGCGGTCACGATAGAGTGATTGAACTGGTACGACACCAGCTGTAATTGTGCCTCAGCGGCAGCTAGTTGACCCTCTGCAACCTGCAAGTTATTTTCCGCATTTTGTAGTTCAACCAGTGCCAGTGAATCACGATCATATAGCTCCTGTGCTTTTTCCAGCTCACTCAGCATTTGTTTTCTAATCGGTTGACGCATAGTGACAACTGCTCTCGCTGCAGCAACATTCGCCTGAAAGGGCCTTTCGTCGAGTTTCACTAACACATCATCTCGCTTAACCAATTGTCCCGGACTGGCATACACTCCACTGACAATACCACTTACCGCAGAATTTACGGCAAAAAATCCCGAGAACTCGGTTCGACCTTTAAGTTCAATAGCCTGAAGCGGCATAGATAAAAAGATAATGACCAATGCAAAAATGAGTGCAGGCCTCATCCTGTTTCTGTTAAGGGAATTACTGTTCTTCATTAGTATTTTCTACCTGAGTTATGGCCTCTCCAACCAATGCCTGCAATTGATTATACGCCAGTTCAAATGCATACAGGGCCCTTAAGCGTTCAGTTCGGGCGTGAGAAAACTGGACCATGGCATCGCCAAGATCAGATCGAAACTCGAGCTCATATTCCGCCCTGCTCCTGTCCAGATACATATCTCGATAGTTTTGCTCGACTTCGGCCCCCTGTGCGATCAGTCGATTTTGCTCAACGCTTTGCCAGAATTGTAAAACCCGAAGACGTATCTGAGACTTGTAGCGAGAAATTTCAGAAAGAGATTTTTGATACCGAGTCTGTGCAAGTGCAATCCCGCTCGACCTAACTGTGGAATATAGCGGTACATCAAAATAAATACTGGCTCGCCAGTCGTCACGCGTACTCGTTTCTCGCTCAAAAGTCGAAATTTCGAGTTCAAAATCAAGACGTGGAGAATTAATTGCATCTGCCTGCCGTACCGAGCTTTCAGCAAGGCGACTTCTTCCATTCAGGAGCTTAGACTCATTGCTACTCGTTAAAGCTTTATTGATCATATATTCGATATCGTCACTTAAAGGCTTATCAATATCCACTTCTGGTGCCTCCAGTAATGTAGGTAATTGCTGGGCATACCCCATTGCCTCTGCCAGACTCATACGTGTTAATCTCTGTCGATTTTGAGCCTGATAGAAACGTTGTCGGATTCGTTCATAATCAGCCTGAAGCCGGGTAACATCAATTTCTGAGCTGGAACCGAGCTCCAGGTTTTCACGAGCATGATCGTAACGAATAAAACCGATAGCCAGGCTTTCATTCTCACTAATAAATTCATTATCGGCATTTAATACATCGAAATATTTTCCCATGATTGACAGGCGACGCCGTTCGATAACCTGTTGCTTCTCCATTAACATAACCTGATGTTGTAGTGCCAACGTATTCAGTCGAGCATCACTAACCCCGAAATCATATATCGGTTTACTGACTAAAAGACTGGCTGCACTGTCATTATCGTCATCAGCATCACCGCTATCTGAAGGGCCTACTTTGCGTATACGGCCTTTAATACCGACATTGATGCCCAGTTCTGATTTTTCGATTCCAGACAATGCGAGGATTTCGCTAATTTTCTGATTGATTAAACTGATGTCATAGTGATCAGGATTTGAAGCTGTTGCCAGAGCGGCTTCGAGCGTAAGAGGTTCTGGTAACTGGTTACCTTCAGCAATTACTATGGTTGGAAAAAAACTTATACAAACTACTAAATTTAGTCCAACCAAAAACCTGAATATTATCGAATTTAAAATCAACACCCGCTATCCCTATTGAGAAATTTTGTTATTTTATACCTATTACATGCTACCGTCGGCAAACCCTCCGACAATATATCCAAGGTGATACTAAAAACGGATGTAGAACTAGTTAAGTAGCTTCTGCTTTTGTTTTGCGCGTTTGTAACGGGTAAAACTAATTTTTCTCCCGTTGTCATCCTTTAGTCTGTAGATTTCCTCAGCAACATATTCAGCCAACCACATGAACTCTTCACTTCCAGACGTCGCACCTGTGTATTTAACAACCTGATTGCCCTCTAGATCATAAAAAGCCAGAACAGGTGTCGCTCGTACTCGATTCCTGCTGGCAAATCGTTTCTGTGTAATTTCGATACCGGCGAAATCCACGATCTCTATATCTCCTTCGACATCGATTGAAAGAGAATGGAAAATCTGATTAAAACTATCCTGTATTTCAGGCTGATTTAATACGGTGTTTTTCATTCGATGGCAAAACGGGCATTCATCCATTTCAAAAAAAACAAAAATACCCTTTTTACCCTCTTCCCTTGCTATTTCGAGTTCTTCAGTGAAGTCACCAAGTGATTGCTGAAAAAAATGCTCGTAAGGATCCCGTGGTGTTGATGCTGGAACAGATAAACTGACCACTACCAATGCCATAAAAATAGTTCTTAAACTACTTAAAGTCATTGCACCAGTCCTATTGTAAAACGAGTTGCCTAGCTTCCCACTTTACAATGAAATTTTCAATCATTTCGGCCGTCACGCTACCCACCTGCCTGGCTTCAACGGTACCCTGCGGAGAAACCAGGAAGGTCGTTGGCAGTCCAGGAATTGTGCCTAGCTCACTTTCAGTCATTTGTGGTCCACGAAATATAGGATAAGTTATAAAGTACATGTCCAGAAACGTATTCAACTCACTATTGCCAAGATTTTCTACATTAATACCAATCACCATTGCATCTTTGTTCACATGGTTGTCATGGAATTGCTGTAAATCAGGCATTTCGGCAATACAGGGAGGACACCAGGTCGCCCAGAAATTAACGACCACCCATTTGCCTTCAAAATCACTTAAATTCTGCTTACTTCCATCGATGTTTTCCAGATCCATATCAACTGCATGTCCGGGAAAAACAAATGTGCAAAGCAGAGCAAATATTAAAAGCTTACATTTCATCAACTACGCCTGAGCATTTAAACAATCTTAATAACAATTTGCTGACTATTTAAGAACAACACGAACCATACAAGTTCAACAAAGCATAGCTGACAGGCAAAAAAAAAGCCCGCAATATGCGGGCTTTTTCCTGCTACTTGTAAATTTACTGATTTAAATACTGCAAATCAGAAGCTTCTGTTTCTCCAAGTGTCCAGGCGCCGCGTGTCTTCGCATGCTCAATAGCTGCGTCGCTATCTGCACCCATAGCTTTGGGGATATTAAAGTACTGGCCTGGGTAAATCAGATCAGCGTCATTAATCTGATCAGAATTCGCCTTATAAATTAATGGCCACTGATATGGATTGCCGTAAACGGAGTCCTGACCTGCTATATTCCACAAGTTGTCTCCGCTGACTACCAGATAACCCCCGATATATGGTGAATCGTCGGGCTTTTCCATTGGCTCTTCCTCAACCTTCGGCTCGTTCATATCTGTACTTTCGGAATCATGCTGAGCAATAGCGTCGGCAGCCTGTTCTTCTGCCTTATTAGCAAGTATTTTTGCGCGTACATTGTCGCATTCTTCCGCGGCCTGTTCAGCTTCCTGAATAATTTTTGCCGTATCACGCCATTCGTAACCCAGGTTTCTGGCTCGTGCGTTTTTCAGTTTAGCCGCATAAATAGCATTCTTAACTTCAGGTGTTGCACCTTGGCACTCTTCGACCGTTGGCTCCACAGGCATTGTCTCTTCGCTGCCAGTGCTACAGCCGACAGCTAATCCAGTCGTAAATACTGCCACAGCAGTTATTTTCAGAAGGTTTGTTGCTTTCATGTGTTCTTTTCTCCGAGAACTGTATCGATTTTGGGAAAATTAACTAATTCAGTGTGTGATTATTTTGCACAGAAGACTACATTGATCATACAGGCAGAGCAAGTCTTTATATACAAATTATTACTCAATTACCAACGGTTTAGCGCCGATTATTAAACATTGGCTAAAGATCAGGCGTTTCACAGTCTGTGATACTAACCTCTTGAAAGCCCACTATCAAGTACAGCTGATTGATCAAGCTGCCAATAATAATACCAACTGTTGCTAATACAACACCGATATTGTGCAACAATCAGTCTAACTAGATAGCATCACAGAGTCTGCTGATGAGCAACTAAAAATTAACCATATTTCACAATCCCTCGTGTAGCAAATCCAGGGAAGCCATGAAAATCCTGGAAGAAAATACACAGAATCCTGAAATTGTAGAGTATTTAAAAACACCACCCGACAGGCATATGCTTAATCAAATAATCTCACAAGGAATCGCTGCCCGGGACCTCATTCGTACGGGAGAAACAGGCTTTTCTGTACACTAGTTCATCACCTGCTTGATCAACGGAATGGTGATTTTTTTCTTGGTCGACAGTGAAGCGGTATCAAGTTTTCGTAAAATTTCGAGCTGACTGCCAAGCCCGCGAGAATAATGTCGGACTAAATAGCAAATTACCTCCTCCGACAGTTCATGACCGAGCAACAAGGCTCTTTGCCGAATGATATTTTCAATATCCGTTTCATCTGTTAGCGGTAATTCCAGCAACAACCCCCAGCTTAGTCGAGACTGAAAGTCGGCGAGTACACAGTTTAAATCCTGGGGTTTGCTACCAAGACTTGCCAGCAGTCGAAGTTTCTGTTGATGACAGAGATTAATCAGGTAATAAAAGGCGGACTCCCAGTCCCTGTTCCCACAAATCGCATCAAGATTATCAATTGCCAATATCGTGCCATCAGCAAACTCCTCCAGACAGGATGGTTCGAGTTCACTCAGCTGGTCAGCGTCATACAACTGAAAACCTCTTGAACGACCTCGAGCATAATGCGCGGAAGCGTTGAGCAGGTGGGTTTTACCACTATCATGACCTCCCCAGAGAATAATAAAATTCTCACTACTATCCTCCACAAATGCCTTCAGGCTGGAAACAATAAAGCCAGCCTGATCGGTAAAATAATTATCAAAGCTGAACTGACGGTCAAAACTGAGCGGCAGAGCGATCTGGGTCACGTTAGTTAAAATTCTCCGAACCTATAAATGTATAGCTAAGGCGAACAGCATCGCCCTGTTGTGCATCCAGCTGAGGATATTCTTCCTGTTCGAGAACTTCACCAAACTCAATCAAACGTTGTAGATCTTCAATTTCATTTTTTAGATTAACGTCGAAGGTAACTATATCTCTCTCAATGAGTGATATTCGTACCGAATCAATCACGGTAAGTGTCTGCAAATACCGCTGAGCACTGACTAGCTGACCGATACCTTCCAACCCGGAAATCTTCATAAGTAAACTCTGCTTCGAAGCAGCATGACTTTGCAACGCATATTCAAGCGCGAGAACTCGTGACAGGTGCTTAACCAGCTGACCAACAATGACCTCCTGAGAGGATGCAGTGTACTGCCATTTAAACAACTGATCATCGAATCGAACCTCCCAGTCGCCCAGCCATCCGGTATCACTTCGACCTACAATTTGACCTACCACCAGTGTGTCAGGAGCATAACGTGATGCCATAAGCTCAATTTTATCAATATGTCTCGATACCACATCGTTAACTCTTAGTAGTGAAATATCCTCCAGGTCCATCAACGGATATAATAGTGGCAAGCCGTGTTTTCCTGCCAGGTCATCAAGCATATCAACCAGTTCAGGCGTTGTTTCACCAGATACCAGATTCAACTTTTCATTAACATCATAACTTATCACCATCAGGCTGCCAGGACGCTCTCTTCCCCAGACAGCAAAATGATTATCGCGTAACAAACTCTCCACCAGTCGCTGATCAAAATCTATTTTAAGGTAAAGTACGCTGCCGAGCTCCTGCTCACCCTCATTTTCCCTGGCAATGTATGTAAATTGCTTGACGTAGCGCGAGCTATTCTGAACGGGTCGCTTAAAAGCTGAACTGCGCAATGCATCATCGGAGCCGCTGACTTTCACGATTAGCTGCCGGAATGCTTCACGGAAGGCCTCTAAGCGCAAAGTCGTGGTCTGATCTGCGACCGGTACTTCGACCGTATAAAGATCTTCAACTGTTACAGCGCTCACCGGTTGCAGATAGCATAGATTGAGCAGAATCAGACAAATAAGTATTCGGTTCATTTTTTCACACGAGCATAACTCGGACATTTGGATTGAAGGCGTGTAAAATACCATACCACCTTGTTTTCCTGAACCACAAACCATGAATTCTGAAGTATCACTCAACTATCGCGACTCCGGTGTTGATATCGATGCCGGCAATGAGCTGGTCGAACGAATAAAACCAGCCATTAAAGCTACCCGCCGCCCTGGCTGTGTAGGTAGCATTGGAGGCTTCGGCGGATTATTCGAGTTACCTCTCGATCGTTATCGCCAACCCTTGCTGGTTTCTGGTACTGATGGCGTTGGAACCAAATTAAAACTGGCAATAGAGCTAGAAAAATACGATGGAATTGGTATTGATCTGGTAGCGATGTGTGCCAACGACATTGCTGTACTCGGTGCCGAAGCACTGTTTTTCCTGGATTATTATGCAACCGGAAAACTCGAGCTTGAGGTTGCCGAAGCTGTAATAAAAGGCATAGCACATGGTTGTGTTCAGGCCGGTTGCGCGCTCATCGGCGGTGAAACCGCCGAAATGCCGGGTATTTATTCTACTGGAGATTTTGACCTCGCCGGCTTTTGCGTAGGCATAGTCGAAAAAGAACGAGTAATCGATGGCACATCAGTTAAAGCCGGTGACAGCATTTTAGCTCTGGCCTCTTCTGGACCCCATTCCAACGGTTATTCGTTGATTCGGAAAATTATTGAAGTCTCCGGAGTTGATTTGAACAGTGAATGTGGCGACCAGAAGCTGGCAGATGCACTTATCAAACCAACTCGTATATATGTCAGAAACTTGCTGAAGCTAAGCCCTGAACTATCTCCAAAGGCTATAGCACATATCACCGGTGGCGGTTTACTGGAAAATATTCCGCGGGTTCTACCAGAACATTGTGCAGCTGAACTTAATCTTTCGAGTTGGTCACCACCACCCGTTTTTGACTGGCTACAGCAGGCCGGCAATGTTGCTGAGGATGAAATGTTGCGCACTTTTAACTGTGGTGTGGGCATGATTCTAATCGTCGACAGCCAGATGCAAAAAGCCTGCCTCGACAAGCTGAACGAGTTCGGAGAACAAGCCTGGCAAATTGGACAGATAGTACAAAATAATGGTGACTCCATCGTTCTAAGCAAATGAGCGAGCCGATAAACCTGGTTGTTTTTATTTCCGGTAATGGCAGTAATTTGCAGGCTATTATCGATGCTATCGAATGTGGTCAACTCAATGCTCGAATTCAGGCTGTTATCAGCGACGAGGCAGATGCATACGGACTAGCACGTGCAGAGTTACATGACATTACCGGCGTTGTGGTAGATCATCGTAACTACAATAATCGCAACGAATTTGATCAGGCTTTACTGCAAAATGTGAATCAGTTTAATCCGGACTATATTGTTCTCGCCGGGTTTATGCGCATGCTGGACCCAGATTTTGTTGAAGCTTATCAAAACAGGATTTTCAATATACACCCGTCTATACTGCCGAACTATAAAGGTCTGAATACCCATCGTAGAGTGTTGGAAAATCGAGAAAAAGAGCATGGCGTGAGTATTCATCTGGTGACAGCAGCGCTGGACGATGGACCCATATTGTTACAGGGCCGATACCCTGTCGAGCAGGACGACAAGGTCGAGGACCTGCAATATAAAGGTCACGAACTGGAGCATCGTATGTATCCGGCATTATTACAATGGATAAGTCAGGGAGACATGGTAATACTCGACAACGGTATAGTTTTTCAGAATCGGCCTATAAATCAGCCAGTTAGCTTCAAATAGGACTGACAATATGCTGCCCTCTATGCGGCGACTACTAGTCGCATTATTGCTCATATCGATGGTTTCTTCTTTTGCCGCCGATCATTCACTGTCAGCGTTTCGTGCAAGCTATAACCTGTTCAGGAATGATAAACAGGTCGGTGAATCTTTTTTGCATATAGAAAAGGGCAACAATCGGTTAAGCATGCAAATGATAACCAAACCGAGTGGTTTATATGCACTGATTACCAATCTTCAGCCCGTTACGGAAACAACGTTAATTCGCGCTAAAGGAGACTTTCGTCTTAGCACAATACGAATTTTCACTAACTTAAATGAGAATCCTCAGGAAGTAGTCGAATTAGATTGGCAAAAGGATCTGCTAACTTCGAATCGAAAGAGTAAACAATATCAACTACCTTTAACCGAGGAAGTTTATGATTACTTAAGCATACACTGGCTGGCGGCGCAGATGAGCCTTGCGGATGCCGATCTATATCAGTTGAAGTTTTATCGTAAAGGAAAGCTGTCGACTTCAACGCTCTTGCGATCAGGCACGGAAACATTGGAAATCAACGGTAAAAAAATTCAGGCGACGGTCTTTGAACAGAGTTTCAAAGGTTCAAGCCGACACTTTAAGTATCACTATGACAGGCAGAATCCCTGGTTACCATTACGCATAGAGCGAACAAAAAAAGGTAAAAAAACGACTGTTCTACTGTTAAAGTCAGTAGACGAGCTGGTTAGAGCTGAGTAAAGCTTTCCTCTGTTCTGAGACGCTCAATTTCAACTGGTGCAAAGGGTACCTGCTCAATAAAACTCGGCAAGTCGCTTTGTTGTATATTCAAAACCCGCATCCTGGTCTGGCAAGCCTTGATATCGATAATCTGATCTTCGTCCAGTAACCTCGCACGCTCAATTATCGAACGATTAATCGATAAGCTGTTCTTTTGAAAAAGCTGAAGTTCATCACCATGAAGCACAATTGCAATACGACCATGTTGAGCAGGATTAAACAATTCACGCAAGCTGTCCGCACGGTCGAGAACGGCGTCAAGTTGCTGTGCCGAACTAACGGTTACACCAAATACATATCCCGGTGCGACAATTTCAGGATTAGACTTTTGATTCAATTCGGCCTGGTTTTTATATAGAGATCCCTCGCCATCGGCAAAACCTGAAAGCGATACAAAAAATAACAGCCACAGGCTAACCAGCTTTTGGTAATAACCCCCCCGCATCTCAATCTGTTCCAGCAATTGTCATATTTTCAACCAGCATTGATCCACTGAATATATTGGCGCGACAGTCAATATCTGTTCCAACCTCAACAATATTCTGAAACATATCGCGTAAATTGGCAGCTATAGTCACCTCTTCAACCGGAAACTGGATTTCACCATTTTCAACCCAGAAACCCGCAGCACCTCGAGAGTAATCTCCGGTTACATTGTTAACGCCATGCCCCATGAGTTCAGTGACCAGTAAACCCTGATGCATGGTTTTTAAAAGTTCGACAAACGACTTACCGGTATTCTTCACAGTGAGGTTATGCACTCCACTGGCATGACCGGTAGATTGTAAATCCAGCTTGCGGGCCGAATAACTATCGAGCAAATAGCTCTGGATAATGCCATCACTAACCAGATCACTTTCCGCTACAGCCACGCCTTCAGCATCAAAGTTAGCTGAACCTAGCGCCTGGGGTTCAAAAGGTCGTTCAGTCAATTGAAAATACTCTGGGAATACCTGCGTATCGACTGCGTCCAGTAAAAAACTGGCTTTTCGATATTGTGCTGAACCACTGATTGCAGATGTAAAATGACTGACTAGCCCCCGTGCCAGTTCCGGGACATACAATACCGGGGATTGCCGTGTTTTAAGCTTTTTCGCATCCAGCCTTTTTACCGTGCGTTCGGCGGCCTTTAAACCGACTTCCCGGGCGGCGCATAAATGATCCGGATTACGGCTAATATCATACCAATAGTCACGTTGCATCTTGCCATCGGACTCACCCACTACCGCACAGCTAATACTATGCCTTGTTTTCTGCTGTGCCTGTAAAAAACCGTGAGTGTTTCCATATACTGATATACCGGCATTTGAATCAACCGATGCACCTTCGGAATTAACAATGCGCTGGTCATAATCAAGCGCTGCTGATTCACATTCGAGCGCAAGCTCAATCACTTTCTCCGGACTGATATGCCATGGATGATATAAATCCAGTGGCCTGATCTGCACCGCCATTAACGACTCGTCCGCCAGACCTGTACAACGATCTTCCGAGGTATAACGCGCTATATTACAAGCGGCTTCTACTGTTTTACGGATTGCGGCAGGATCAAGATTGGATGTATTGGCACTGCCCTTATGTTGCCCAAAATAGACGCTGATACCGAGTCCGTTGTCCTGCTGATGTTCTATGGTCTCGACATCCCGCATGCGTGTCGCAACTGACAGTCCCTGTGCCACCGATAACCCGGCCTCTGCCTGTGTGGCACCTTTTTGCTGCGCCATCTTCAGCGTATCAGTAACAATGTTTTTTAATTCTTCAACATCAGAGAGTGCTAAAATGTCGGAACTTTCTTTATTCATACTTAAATTTTATCCTATCCACTTATGGAAAACGACGTTAACTTTTACGATGTCGACGAAAACGACGATATCGAGATTGTCAGCAAATCCCAGTTAAAACGCGAAAGCCAGGCGATTACCCGACTGGGTAAAAAGCTTACCGAGTTATCAGCCGCTCAACTGGCCGATATTCCGCTCGACGAACCCGTACGCGAGGCAATAGCACTGGCGCACAAGATACAAAATAAACGTTCAGCGCTTAAACGCCATTATTTATTTCTTGGCAAACTACTGCGTGCTCGCGACATCGACCCAATTATTGCAGCGATCGAGCATATTGACAAAACCGGTCAAATCGAAATTCAGCGTCATCATCAGGCCGAGCGATGGCGTGACCAGATCACCGAGCAGGGTTTTGACGCGATAGAATCATTCGTTTCTCTACAGCCAGATGCCGATCGACAAAAACTAAGACAATTGTGGCGAAACTATTCGCAGGCTAAAAGCGATGGCAGAAAAGCTCAGGCTTCGCGGCAAATCTACAAAGATCTTAAAGCTGTTCTTGATAACGCTGCCAGCTAACTGCCAGAATCGTCAACCGTAGCTGGTATTACCGGCGTGACGCAATCAACATCGGCATTCTGAGCCCGGTGCCGTAAATAGTGATCCATGAGTACCAGGGCGAGCATAGCCTCGGCTATCGGTGTCGCCCGAATACCAACACAGGGATCATGTCGTCCTTTGGTTCTTATTTCGATCGGATTGCCATCGACATCAATACTACGACCGCGCAAATGCAGGCTGGAAGTTGGCTTGAGCGCAATACTCACCAGAATATCCTGCCCGGAGGTAATACCACCGAGTGTGCCTCCGGCGTTATTCGACAAAAACCCTTCAGGTGTCATTTCATCACGATGGACACTGCCCTTCTGCTCGATACTGTCAAAACCCGTTCCAATCTCGATACCTTTTACCGCATTAATGCTCATCATCGCATGCGCGATATCGGCGTCGATTCGATCAAAAATCGGTTCGCCTAAACCTGGTGGTATAGCGCTGGCTACAACCGATATCTTCGCACCAATGGACTCACCTTCCTTGCGTAATGCATCCATATACTTTTCCATTTCGGGCACCATATCTTTGTCAGGACAGAAAAAGGCATTGTTATTGATTTCACTCCACTCAAATCTATTTGGCTTTAAAGGACCAAGTTGAGATAGATAGCCGCGTATCTGTATGCCGCATTTCTCGGCAAGATATTTTTTAGCGATACCGCCCGCGGCAACCCGCATAGCGGTTTCCCGTGCCGAAGAGCGGCCGCCACCCCGATAGTCGCGTACACCATATTTCTGCGTATAGCTATAGTCTGCATGCCCCGGACGGAACTGATTCATGATATTGCCGTAATCCTTAGAACGCTGATCCTGATTGTGAATCATCAAGGCGATTGGTGTACCAGTGGTTTTACCCTCAAAGATACCGGATAAAAGCTGTACCTTATCATCCTCACGACGTTGCGTGGTATGACGTGATGTGCCGGGTTTACGCCGATCAAGATCAATCTGCAAATCGGTTTCACTTAATTCAAGGCCCGGCGGGCAACCATCTACAATACAACCAATAGCCATGCCGTGGCTTTCACCAAATGAAGTGACGACAAAAGATTTGCCAAAACTGTTCCCAGACATTGAAACCTGACCTTTGGATTGAATTTGTAACTATAATCGTTATCTAACATATCTTAACGGCTAGTGCCGATAACACGACAGATTAGATGACGGAAAACCAGCATTCTACTAAAAAACTCGGCATGATGTTCACCCTCGTTGGCTGGATTCTCGGTTTTTTGTTGCTAGCTTTGTTTTTCACCGAAGTGCTGGATAGCAGAAACAATCCCAATCGCTCGGTGGCTACAAGCAGTACTGCAAACTTTCAACAGGTCATCCTGCAAAGAAATCCTCATGGACACTATGTATTCGACGGTGAAATTAATCATAAGCGGGTAACTTTCCTGGTTGATACAGGCGCTACCACAACCGCAATTCCTGCCCAGTTGGGTAATTATCTTGATGTTCAGCCAGGGCCTGCATTTAAAGTAAGAACCGCTAACGGGGTCGCCACAGCTTATGCCACCCGATTAGCGCAAATGAAGCTTGGCGATATCGAATTTAGTGACGTAGAAGCCAGTCTCAACCCCGGGATGAATGGAAAAGAAATCCTGCTGGGAATGAATATTCTGCGAAATCTGGAGTTGATTCAGCGTTCGGATCAATTAATAATTCGCCAGTACTATTGAGTATTGACTGAAAATAGACCTGCTTAAAGTTTATAAAATTGTTATAAATTTTGTCGCCAATGGTTGGAACTAATCATTTACACTGATCTCTAAGCATACGTAATCACTTATTGATTGCTTAAAATAAACGTCAATTTCTTGAGGAAATAGTTCATGAATACAGCAAAGAAAGTATCTGGGGTCGCTTTAGCAGCAGCAGCGGCAGCAATGTTCGCAGCCGCACCAATGAGTGGCGCAATTGCAGGTGAGAAAGCCGGTAAATGTTTCAATGTAAACTCCTGCAAAGGCACTAGTGCCTGCGCAACTGCTACATCCAGCTGTGCAGGTCAAAATTCCTGTGCAGGTCAGGGTTGGGTTAAGCACACTAAATCTGAATGTGATGACGCTGGCGGCAAATTCGAAGCCTGAGTCACCGACGTTTCAATCCCAAATGCGCCGACTGGTTCGGTGCATTTTTTTACCTGTAATTCACGCTAGCGTTATAATGCCCTATGAATGCACATAGTAATCGACCCTTCCTGGGATTTGGAATTGGCCTCCGTGCTGAACATTACCAGACCATACTTGAACAGAAACCAGCGCAAATTGACTGGCTGGAAATTATCAGTGAAAACTATATGGTAGATGGTGGCAAGCCACTATACTATCTAGATTCTATTCGTCAGCATTATCCAATGGTGATGCATGGTGTCTCTATGTCTCTCGGCAGCACCGATCCATTAAATTATGAATACCTGAAAAGCCTGAAAAAACTGATTGATCGGGTTCAACCAGAGTGGTTTTCCGATCATCTCTGCTGGACCGGGGTCGATCATAAAAACCTGCACGACCTGCTACCCTTACCTTATACCGAAGAGGCAGTTAAACACCTTGCCGACAGAATCTCAGAGGTACAGGATTTCATAGGCAGACAAATGCTGATTGAAAACCTCTCCAGTTATGTTACCTATAACGAGGATGCGATGACTGAATGGGAATTTCTCTCTGCCATCGCCGAAAAGGCTGATTGTTATCTGCTACTTGACGTTAATAACATCTATGTTAGCAGTTTCAATCATCAGTTTAATCCGCTAGAGTACCTCGAAGGCATACCCGCTCAACGCGTCTGGCAACATCACCTGGCAGGGCACTCGAATGAGGGTAATTTAATTCTCGACACACATGACGCCGACATTATCGACCCTGTCTGGGCACTTTATGAAGAGACTGCCAAAAGACTCGGCCCTGTATCAACCATGATTGAACGTGACGGTAATATTCCCGAGCTATGCATTCTTTTACAGGAACTCGAGCAGGCTAGAAACATTGCCTCGCCCTATTACCAATGAGCTCTCTACGTGAACTTCAGCTGCGTTTTCAGGAATACCTGACCAGCGGAAATGAGGACATAGAAAAGAACATAGTCAGCACACCCAATGCACTCGCAGAACACCGACTTGGTGCTTACTATAATGCCTATCGTATCCGTTTAATCGACATTCTCGCGATTGATTACTCGGCTATAGAAAAAGTTCTCGGTCGAGAGTTATTTGAAGACATGGCACTCGATTACCTCAGAAAATTCCCTTCTACCCAGCCCTCCGTACGCTGGTTCGGGCAGAATTTTTCACAATATCTGGACAAATACTGTGACCGCGACGATAACGAGTTTCTCGCCGAACTTGCACAATTCGAATGGGCTCAGGGGCTGGTATTCGACGCAGATAACAAATCCCGGCTTTTCAATCTTGATGCCATGGCGCAGGTGCCTCCTGAAGCCTGGTCAAGCTTGACAATTCAATTCAAGCCCGCTGTAAAATGGCTCGACCTACACTGGAATGTCTGCCCTTACTCCGTTGCTATCGATAGTGGTAATACTCCGCCCGACCCTCATCGGGACGACATTCCAGTGCGCTGGTTACTGTGGAGAAAAAATCGTAACCCGAACTGGCGCTCGCTTGAGGTGCATGAAGCCTGGGCGATAGAGGCTGCCAGGCA
>JAAEOZ010000119.1 GCA_024222685.1 Gammaproteobacteria bacterium
AGCCGCAGCTGGCTTGAAGAACATGTGTGCGAACTTCGACCACAGCACGGTAGTAAACAAAAAGGTACTGGCAATGATGAAGATTGCAAACAGTAGAATGCCGCCGATGATAGACCACAGTAACGCAAAAGTAGTGGTCATAAGCAATGATACGATGAACAGGTCAGCACGTGCCAGCTTGTGCCAGGGCTTACCCTCGGAGTTTAAATCGCAACGGATGAAAAACCAGAACCAGTAGCCGCCAATACAGACCATCAGCGCGCCGATATGCCACAAAAACACTAGCATTCCGGGAGCCGCTTCGTCAGGCGTCGGGTAGCCGAATATCATAATTACGGTAGTGGCGATGAAAATGATGAAACCATACATCGTCAACAGGTGTGACTTACGGCGTTGTGGATTGCAAAACTCGGAAGAAGTCAGCACTTCACTTGTCAGCGTAGCAATAGCCAGCGAAGCCTTTTCGCCACCAGTGACCGTGCGTTTGGCAGATCGCTGAGCTTTTTGCGCATTCGCAAAGAAGTATTGTGCGCTCTTCTTATGGATTGTGTCGATGATGGTACCGCCGACCACTGCCAGGAACATAGCAACGACATAAATCTGCATATCCGTAGGGTTTAGAAAATGTAACAAATCGTAGAAAGGATTGACTGTAAACATAGGATGCGCTCTATACCGTTTAATTCGAAAGGAGCAATGCTGATTAATTTACCGACATAAATCAAATTAACATTCTTTGTTTTACCATTAGCTCTATTAATCCCCCCTGGACAACCCACCAAATTCAGCTAGCGAGAATAGTCCAATGAGTTTTTCAATCGACACCGATCGAATGCCGGAAAATCAGGCCTGGTTTTTCGTGTGCTGTTGTATTTTTCTGAGCATTTCACCAAATAGCCTTGGATTCGCAGCGATGATTTGACCATTATCCAGATAATGTTCGTCACCATTATAATCACCGACAATACCCCCGGCTTCCCTGACGATTAGCGCACCTGCGGCAATATCCCAGGCCTGCAGGTCAGCTTCCCAATAGCCATCCAGACGACCCGCAGCCACATATGCCAGATCGAGCGCCGCCGATCCTGCTCGTCGTATGTCGCTGGCGGTGGCGAAGAATTCATTGAATTGTTTGAGAAAAGTATCGAGTTGCTCTCGATGTTTAAAAGGGAAACCGGTTCCGAGTAGCGACCCCTGGGTAGATTTGATACTGGTAACACGCATTCTACGGTTATTCACAGTCGCACCATCGCCTCTACTGGCAGCGAAGATTTCCTGTTTAAGTGGGTCGTAAATGATGCCATGCTCAAGTCGACCCTTATGCTGGCAGGCGATAGATACTGCAAAATGTGGAAAGCCGTGCAGGTAATTAGTTGTCCCGTCGAGTGGGTCGATAACCCAGCGGTAATCCTCACTACCGACGACTTCTCCGGATTCCTCGGCGAGAATACTATGGTTCGGGTAGGCTTTTAACAGCGTATCAATGATACGTTCTTCAGCCTCACGATCTACTTCGCTGACAAAGTCATTCGGGGCTTTTGTTTCCACCTTCAGGTCTGCCAGGCGGTTCATTTTCCGGACAATAAAATCCCCTGCATTTCGGGCGGCGCGAATTGCAATATTCAACAAGGGTTGCATGGTGCTAAGGTCTGCCGAGGCTGTGGTATAGTGGCGCGAAGTCTAACAAACGACCTCGTAATACACCAGAAATACATGGTGATGAAATCATGCAGGACAACATAGATAAAAAGATTGTGATCGACAATATTGATATTGTCATGGTCGGTACCACGCACCCCGGCAATATCGGTGCGGCTGCGCGGGCCATGCATAATATGTGTTTTACCAATCTGGTTCTGGTTGATCCGCAATGCCCGGTCGGAGAAATAGCCTATGCGCGATCGTCCGGTGCACATCAAATTCTCGACCAGCGAAAAACAGTTACTTCCCTGCAGGATGCGATTGCCGATTGTCACCTGGTAATAGGTTTGACAGCCAGGCATCGATCGTTGCCATGGCCTGAGTTAAACCCTCAACAAATGAGCGATGAATTCATCAATAAAAAATCCACAGTGAAGGCTGCCCTGGTGTTCGGAAGAGAACACTCCGGGTTAACCAATGACGAACTCATGCTGTGTAACTATATGGTTTCAATTCCAACCAATCCGGATTTTAGTTCACTTAATGTGGCCTCTGCCATTCAGATTATGTGCTATGAAATTTATCAGAAACTCCTGGCTAAAAAAACGCTAGTCAATAAAGAACTTGAATTACCGGAAGCGCTG
>JAAEOZ010000120.1 GCA_024222685.1 Gammaproteobacteria bacterium
ATGGCGATACCGAAGCTGGCTTTGACAAAAAACAACCAGCCGTTTGAGGTACTTTGAATATCATAATCTTTCATAATTAAAACTCCGTTCTTTGTATTTGGAGTTTTAAGTCTTAAATAACAAACCCTGATTTACAAGACAAACAAGAAAGGTATTTAAATATGATACTTTAAGTATGGCTAATCGAAACAATGGGTGATTTTTATTTTTTGATCAAATGTGCGAATGCCTGATAATGCCAGTCTCGTACCGCCAGCACGGCAGTTACGCCGAATCGTTTTCCGATTGGTAAACCGGCATCGGTATTGTTTAATTGATCAAACTCGCGGGCTAGCCGATCCATTTTGCCCTGAAACTCTCGGTTGGCGTTTTCGGATAGCATACCATTCAGAACCAGTAGCTTATGGTTGTCTTTTTCAAACGAACTCTTGAATAACTCTTTTTCGATTGCACGGTGAAAAAAACACTGGATAGCACCGTTGGGTCGCCAGTCGAAATTTGGGTCGACTAGTAGTTTTATTTTATTTCCGGGTAATAGATCGATAATTTTAAGTCGATCGAGATGGGCCAGTTTTTGAATACATTGCGTTTCTGAGAGATGGTAGTAGGTGAGGATATCAGACATGGACCAACGGTTGAGAACACAAACAGTGATCATCAGTAACTCCGGGTCGCTGGCAATCTCGGCTTCCTGTTGTTCGCTTAATTCCTGAATATGCACCTGTTGCTCGGTCATCGCCTGAAGCAGGTCCGAAATCTCCAGATTCATCATCTGGCAAATGCTATCGAGTTTCACCAGGTCGAAATCCCGTGTGCTGAACAATCGTTTCACGCTGGCTTCTGACAGGCCGAGGGCAGACGCAACATCACGATATTTAAGTTTATGCGCTTTTAACAACGATTTGAGTGTATCAACAATTGCGACGACCTGAGCCATGCTATCTACCTGTGGGAATATATTGTGCTGGCATTATATACTGTGAGGCAGCTGGGAATGCAGGGAGCTATTATGAAAGAACATCAAAGCAAATGCTGGCAGGAATTTCGCCGCGAAGTAATAGAGCTTGATGGCGGACGGTGTGCTCAATGTAGACGAACTGAGCCCGAAGTCGTACTCCAGGTGCATCACCAGAAATATATCCCCGGCCACGCACCCTGGCAATACGATTACCGGGATTGCGAAACCCTGTGCAAAGGTTGCCACGCAGCCGCGCATGGCAGAATTCCGCCAAAGTCTGGATGGAAATACCTGGGCTACGAAGACCTTGGTGATGTCTCGGCGAATTGCGAACTATGCGGCAGCAATTTTCGATACCAGTTTTTTGTCTATCACAAAGACTGGGGCAGTATGCAGGTCGGCAGTTTGTGCTGTAACGCGTTAACCGGAAATGAAATTGCATCCAGTCTGGTAAATAAACAGAACAGGCTTGATGAAAGAAGGCAGCGATTCGTTCGCTCAAAGCGCTGGATGAGGATATCCGATAGAGAAATTATCCGCCAGAAAGGTTTTCGAATTGAGATTGCTCAGAACCAAGGTAAATTCCATATTCAGCTAGATCATTACCCTGGTCAAAGGAATTTCGACACCATCGAAGCAGCCAAGTCACATGCATTCGATATCATCGAAAACGGAACCGCAAAAAACTACATCGACCGTAGGGGCGAGATGACCGCCAGGGATGGTGGAAATGCTTAAAAGCTTGCCTGGAGTAAGCTATGCCCATCACGCCCGCTAAGCTATCAATCCTGCAAAGCAGTCTCGGTCAGTTTCAGGCGCTGAATTTTTCCAGAAGGGCCCTTGGGCAGTTCATCCATGAACGAAATCGAACGCGGCGCTTTGAATTTACCCAGTTTCTCGACACAAAAAGCCCGCAATTCCTCAGCACTACAACTGGCACCTGGCTTTAACGAAACACAGGCGAGTATTTCCTGACCGTAGTTACGGTCGGGAATCGGGAAGGCAGCGGCTTCCAGCACCGCACTATGCTGATACAGGGCTTCGTCTATTTCGCGTGGTGCGATGTTTTCGCCGCCTTTGATGATGATTTCTTTTAGTCGACCGGTAATAAAATAATAACCATCTTCATCTTCGTAGGCGAGATCTCCGGTGTGTAGCCAGCCATCTTCACGTAGCGTAGCCGCTGTCACTTGCGGGTTTTTGTAGTATTCCTTCATGACATTATCACCGCGAATCATAAGTTCGCCAGATTGCCCGATGACCTGTTCATTGCCCTGTTCGTCAATAATCATCGCTTCATTGCCCACCGCGAAACCGGGTGATCCGTATTTCGGTTTACTGGGTGGCATAGGATTGGATAAAATCTGCGCGGCAGTTTCAGACAGGCCCATGGTTTCTACAACCGGCACGGCGAACTGAGCTTCAAACTCACGGTGCATATCGGGGGAAAGCGGCGCCGAGGCGGATCGACCAAATCGAAGTTGAGGCCGACTGGCCGCGTTTCGTGGCGGTTCTTTGAGACGCTCGGCCTGCTCAAGCAAATAGGCAATGATGGTAGGTACCACGCTAAACCAGCTGCATTTGTGATTATCTATCCAGCCCCAGAATTCGCTGACACTGAATTTCGTCGGCATGACTACACTGCCACCGCTAACCAGCGGCCCCATTACCGTAACCATCTGGCCGTTAATATGATAAAGCTGTAAAACACATAGTGCTCGGTCATTTTCGGTGAGTTCATGTGCAAGCGCAGTATTGCTGCCTCCGGCGATGACAGCCTTATGTGTCAGTATGACCCCTTTCGGTTTGCCGGTAGTACCCGAGGTATAGATCAATAATGCTTCGTCATCTTCGTCAATATCGATAACATGCGGAACACGATCTATAGCTTGCTCGGGCCACTGAGGACCATTATCTGGTGATACCGGCACAATTTGAATGTTCACTGGAATATTATCCAGAACCTCGCGGTATTTCTGCTGAAACTCGTCTTCAACAAATATGATTCTACAATCCGAGTGCTCGATAACATATCCAAGCTGTTCATGACCGCTGACTGCATTTAAAGGCAATACGACTCGGCCACTATACATAACACCGAGAAATAATTTTGCTGTCCATATGCCATTGTTCATCAGCAAAGCGATATTCTCTCCCTTCTGAAACC
>JAAEOZ010000121.1 GCA_024222685.1 Gammaproteobacteria bacterium
TTAGCTCGACCGCAAGCTGCTCGTTTTCACGCTGTAATTTGAATAATTTGACTGCGTTGTTGAGTTTCAGGATTAAGTCATCCGGGTGCCAGGGTTTGGTGATGTACTGGTAAATACCGCCCTTGTTAACTGCGTCGATGATATCGCCCGCTTCGGTATAACCGGAAATGATCATGCGTACAATATCGGGATATTCGGTGCGTACTTTTTCCGAAAACTCGACACCACTCATGTCGGGCATGCGTTGGTCGCATAGTAAAACCTGTATCCACTCTCGTCGAAGAACGGTTTCTGCATCTTCAATGTTATTGGCTATGTGAACATCGAAACGATCATACAAAATACGCTGAATAGATTCCAGAGAACGCTGTTCATCATCAACCACCAGTATGCTTGCGGCTGCGCTCATGAGGCCCTCCTGATGATGTCAGAGCTACGGCGATGTTTTGCAATCGTTAGAGGTGTTCGCGATTTAGGTATCTTGTACACAAAGTTATAGCGTGCGATATGGTAGCTGGGGTCGAAGCCATAAAAATTCTGCCTCATTTTATCGAGTTCCTGCGCTCGATATTCCGACAGGGGTCTGGTCGCTTCTTCGACTTGACGTTGGTATCGCTTATCGACAAGGCGTCGAGCGAAATCAGAGTCAAGATAGCTGCAGCAGCGTTGTTGTACAGCCTCTGTGAATGACTCGCGGGGATGGTCGATAACATGATTCACCAGCCCCAACTGGAGCGCTTCATGGGTACCCATCGGGAGTCTCGCCTGGGTGATGCGCTGGACATTTTCTTCGCCACAATGACGGGGTAGCAGATAAGTCCAGTATTCCGAGCCGTAGAGATTACCCATGTCCTTGTAATGCGGATTGAGAATAATACCCCGCCTGGCCCAGACTTCATCAGCCGCACGAGCCAGAAACACCCCACCAGCTCCGGCATTACCCTGTAAGGCCGAGATCACAATCTGGTTCTCGGTATTGATAATTTCCAGCGCCAGATCGTCCATTGCATTAATATTATTGCAGGACTCATCGGCAGCACTTTGCGCGGCTTCTATCTGGTTCAGGTGTATTCCGTTTGACCAGAAATCACTGCCACCCATGAGTACGATGATATGTGTAGGTTGTTGTTTGGCCCTGACCAGGGCCTCGCGTAACTGATGACACTGCTCAGTACTCATGGCGCCGTTGTAAAAGTTAAAACTCAGGTAACCGATACCATTAATTGCGTGATACTGAATGGGATGAGTTTTTAATGATGTTTCAGTATTGATGAA
>JAAEOZ010000122.1 GCA_024222685.1 Gammaproteobacteria bacterium
CCCCTGATTTACGGGGCATTTTTACGCAAGGCGAAATCAAAGCCATTGAGGAAATTTTCCTCAGCACTGATAGCGAAAATTTCAGAATGATCAGAAACCAGCCCCAGTTCATCCAGTTGTTGTTGGGATATACGCAAATAATACTCGCCCATTGGAATGTTGCTAATGACATAGAATCCATCGTAGGCCGTGGATGCAGTTTTAACCACACGATTCTCGACATCTAACAGTTCTACGAGAACGCGGCCGACTCCAAACAGGCTGTCATCTTTATCGAGATAAACCGTGCCGTCTATCTCGCCGCTGAGAAATATCGGGAAGTCCAGTTGAATGGAATGACCCTGTCTTGGAACCACGTTAACGCCCTCGCGAGCTACCGTCCATAACGGGTCTATAATAGTTTCTGGTGCAAGCGACAGGTTTATCGGTTGATGTACCGCTAGACCTGTCAGAAAACCCACGCCATTTTCATCTGTTCGTAGCGAATTGTAACCGCCGTTTAAGCGAAAGCCGATATCCGGCAATGGTTCATCGCCTTCATTGAAAATGCCGTCCTGGTTGGTGTCGAGGAATACCAGTGCAGACACACTGCCATTACTCGCCATGGTACGTGCACCCGACAACCATTGCTGATTGCGCGGTTCCTGACCAAAGCTTATAGACAAACCTGCTTCGAGAGCAATTTCGTCATCGGTATTAAATCGGGCACCCAGGCTTAAATTATATCTGCCTGATGTGTTGCTGGCACCGACAAAGAATTCGCTTAATTCCGGTTCCAGCGTATGACTGAGTCCTAGCGTCAGACGATAGTCATGATATTGTCCTGGGTCGGCGGTTAATATAACCCCGTCTAATTCGCTTTCCGGGTCCAGCGTATAATTTATACTGCCACGCCATCGAATTCCTGAAAAACTACTGCTCAGTTGTAGTGTTCCATTAGATATCGGAGACTGTCCAGAAATTTTCTGACGTACCAGCTGGTTACTGACCGCAATGCCACGCGAATGGGTCGAAATCAGATTTATGAACTCGGTTAGCTCTCCACCACTGGCAAATTCATCGCGTTTGAACTCAAAGCTGACAGGTATTCGCGGTAAAATACCTGGTGCAATAGCCGTATCAATTCGCAAACGACTTCGGCGTGACAGTTCAATTTCGGACGGTCGGAATTCTTCGCTGAAAAACTCATCGAGCACGGTTTCGGTAAAGCCAAAAATGGTGCTACCCAACCGGGTTTGAAGGTTTAACTGCGTCGCATTGCCGCCGTTCGAATCATCGATGAAATCGAGGTCGACAAACAAATTGTCCCAATAACTTCTCAACCCTGCATTCAGGTAATTATGTTGCTCTAGTTCGACGGCATCCTGCAAAGGAATACTGGCGAGGTTTA
>JAAEOZ010000123.1 GCA_024222685.1 Gammaproteobacteria bacterium
ATCATTCCGGCTAACCAGCTGACATTGATTACGACCGATTCCACGCCCGCTTTAGCGAGTGCTTCGAGGTGAAACTCAATCAGCGCCTTACCCTTAACTTCGAGTAATGGCTTAGGGCAGCTATCGGTATAAGGTCTTAGCCTTTCGCCACGACCGGCCGCCAGGATCATCGCGTTCATATCAACGACTTAAGCCGACAACCAGGGTTTAGTTCTCCGATCAGAGAAAGCAGTTCAGCCATAGCCGTCTCTTCCGCGCTGACCTGTCGAATGTATTCCAGCGTACGCGGTATATCTCGCAGAAAACCCGGTTTTGCATCGCGGATATTTAACCTGGAAAAAATACCGATGGCTTTTAAATGGCGCTGCACACCCATGAGATTAAACCAGTGTAAAAACCGATCGAAGTCAACGTCGGTTAATTCGTTAGCCACCGCCATATCATAATAATCGTGTAGTAACTGTTCGACGCGGTGTACAGGCCAGCTGATGTAACAGTCGCGCAACAATGACACCAGGTCGTAGCTTATGGGGCCGTTTACCGCATCCTGAAAATCGAGAATCCCCGGATTACCCACATCCAGTTTCATCAGGTTTCTTGAGTGAAAATCTCGATGCACAAACACCCGGGGTTGATCAACTGCATTCGCAATCAACCGCTTCTTTATGGATAACCAACGCTCGAGTTGCGATTGAGTCAAATCAATTTTTAATTGCTGTTGTAGAAACCAGTCATGAAACAAATCCAGTTCCCGATCGAGCAACGCTTCATCGTAAAGGGGAAGATCACTGACCTCGATTCTGGTCTGCATTTGCAGGATTGCCGACAGCGCATCTTTATACAGCAGCGCCTCGGTTTGTTGATTTAGAATAGACAGGTAATCGGTACCACCAAAATCGGTTAACAGTAAAAAACCCTGCTCGAGATTTTGCTCAATCACCTGCGATGCACTTAAGCTTGCCATTCTGAGCTTTTCGGCAATCGCGATAAATTTATCGCAGGGCTCCTGTTCTGGTGGCGCATCCATTACAATCCACGAGAGGTCGCCGCAATCTAATCGGTGATAAGATCGAAAACTGGCATCGGTCGAGGCCGGGCTGAGCGTGTAATCACGGTATCCCAGGCTATCCAGCCATGCTTTCATGGATTGGTATCTAGTTGTCATTGATTCTAAAGGAACCTGATTGCATTCGATGAGGCCCGCTATTATCCAGTGTTGATACAACGACTGGCAATATAAATATGGTATGCGTATGAATACGATTGATGATTTACTCAACATAATGAAATCCCTGCGCGACCCCGTATCCGGATGCCCCTGGGATATTCGCCAAACCAACGCATCGATAGCTTCGTACACGCTGGAAGAAACCCATGAAACGCTCGATGCCATTGAGCGAGGCGATATGGGCAATCTCTGCGAAGAACTGGGCGACCTGTTGTTCCATGTTGTGTTTCACGCCCGCATCGCTGAGGAAAATGGTGAGTTCGATTTCCCCGATGTGGTTGAAGCGATTGTTACCAAGATGACTCGACGGCATCCTCATGTTTTCGGCGACCAGAAACACCATAAGCTCCATGAGGATGACATTAAGGAACTTTGGCAATCTATCAAAAAGAAAGAAAAAGCCTGCCTGCCGGAGGCCGAATTCGGCGACGACTCTCGAAGCGCATCTGCCATTTGCCGTGCACAGCAACTACAGCAGCAGGCTGCCGAATTTGGTTTCGACTGGCCCAATATCAATCCGGTACTCGATAAATTAGAGGAAGAAATTGAAGAGCTTCGGACTTCGATCGAGGTCGGAGATGTCTCCAGTATCGAAGATGAGCTTGGAGACGTACTATTTGTCTGCGCCAATATCGCCCGTCACAATCAATTGAATGCGGAAACGGCACTACGTGGTACTAATCAGAAATTCATCCGACGTTTTAAATATGTCAAAAACCAGATGATCCAGTCAAATATTCCGATGACCAGGCAGCAACTGGAGTTAATGGAGCAATTTTGGCAGGAATCGAAATCAATCGTCGGGTAAACTTATCCTGCCTCAGCCAATACTCTGAATTGCCGATGCCCAGAAACCGACTAAAAACTGAAGAAAAAATACTAGGAGCTGTCGAATATATCCTGTTGAACGATGGCTTCCCGGCGATCGGCATAAACTCTATAGCACGTCAGGCCGGCTGTGATAAGGTATTGATTTACCGTTATTTTGATGGTTTTGATGGCTTACTGCTGGCCTTTGCCGAAGTTACCGAATTATGGTGGCAGGTCGATGACATTGTTCCTGAATCTGATCTGCAAACTGATCGAGTAACATTATCAGAATTTTTACAAACCCTTTTAAAACGACACTCAGAAGCATTGCAGGCAAAACCCCTGACGCTGGAAATTATGGCATGGGAATTGTCTGAGCAGAATAACCTCACAATCGCACTGGCACGTACCCGAGCCGAAAGAGGTATGCAGCTAGTGAAAAAAATACGTAGTCACTACCAGAACCCGAATATCGATATCGGTGGCATCCTCGGCATTTTCGGTGCGGCCATAAATTACCTGGTGATTCGAACACGTCGCTCGCCACCTCAGCATATGACCGAAGAATGGTGGCGTTTGCAGCACACTGTTTCGAAAATGCTGGAAGCTTATGACTGACGTCCTGCGGGCCGACGATATCAGTTATCAGGGGCTTACCGATTTACTCGCAAAATATCAACTTTCTATACGTAAAATCGCCGACGGAGCCCCGATTCCCGGCAGTTTCTGGGGTGATGAAGAAGCCGGCCTAATTAGAGACAGTCTGTATATACGCAGCGACACCCCAGTGCATTCAATTCTCCACGAATCCTGCCATTATATTTGTATCGACGATAGCAGGCGCCAGCTACTCGACACCAATGCTAAAAGTGACATCGCCGAGGAAAACGCGGTCTGTTACCTGCAAATTATACTGTCCGATCAACTTTCTGAAATGGGTCGTGGTCGAATGTATGCCGACATGGATAGCTGGGGTTACAGCTTTAGACTGGGCTCATCGCAGGCCTGGTTCGAGTCGGACGCTGATGACGCTTTCGAGTGGTTACTACATCATCAAATTATAGATAAACACTCGCGACCTACATTCCTCCTTCGCAGCCTTTGAGTTCTCAAAACGATTGCTTCGTTAGTATGCGGGAATTCGATCGGGAGTAAGCCTCACAATTTCCTGCAGTCAGCCGAAATTAAACTAAACTAATTTGAAAATCTTCCGATAACACATTAGAGAGACAATAAGGAGATTCTGCGTGGATATCGCATCATTAGTTGGTTTCATACTGGCATACGTCATAATCGGTGGCGCAATTACGCTTGGCGGCCCATTTATTATTTTCGTCAACGTACCCTCGATGCTGGTGGTAATCGGTGGAACATTTGCGGTAACCTTGATGCGGGTAACACTGGGTAATTTCCTCGGTTCATTCAAAGTCGGCCTTAAAGGTTTTTTCTATAAGCTCGATGGTACTCAAAACTTAATCGACGAATCGGTAGAGCTTGCTAATATTGCCCGTAAGGAAGGTATTCTTGCCCTCGAAGGTCGGGAAATCACTAATACTTTCCTGGAGAGCGGTATCGGCCTGTGTATTGACGGCCATGCTCCTGAGGTCGTCAAAAACCTGATGAGCAAAGACATTAATATGTCAATTGAACGTCATACCCAGGGTGCCGATATGTTTAAGGCAATGGCGGTATACGCGCCGGCAATGGGCATGATCGGTACGCTCATCGGCCTGGTGCAAATGTTAGCCAACATGTCCGATCCGGCTGCAATAGGTCCAGCTATGGCTGTTGCGCTATTGACTACACTATATGGCGCAATAATTGCCAATGCCTTCGCTTCTCCCCTGGCTGAAAAATTAATACTCATCAGCGGTTACGAAAAACTTAACAAGAATCTGGTTCTGGAATCAATTGCAGGTATCCAGGAAGGAACAAATCCTCGCGTCCTCAAACAATTACTCAATGCCTACCTGCCTGCAAATAAACGTCAGGAAGAAGAGTAATCTGCAGCCTTATGCCATGGCGAGTAACTAGAAATGGATAAAGAATGCGATTGCCCTCCCTGTAAGGAAGGACTGCCGCCCTGGCTTGCCACCTTTGCCGACCTGATGTCGCTACTGATGTGTTTTTTCGTACTGCTACTTTCTTTTGCAGAAATGGATGTTCTCAAATACAAGCAGGTTGCCGGCGCTATGAAGTTAGCTTTCGGCGTACAGAGAGATGTCAAAGCCACTGAAATACCCAAGGGCACCAGCATTGTTGCGCAACAATACAGCCCCGGTAAGCCAGTCGAAGTCACGCCACTGGAAATCATGCGTGAAAAAACAACCGACGATACCAAGACAAATCTCGACTATACCGATTCAACTTCACGTAACGATCAGTCCCTGGCTGAAGCCGATGCCACGGCACAAGCTCAGGCGAAAGCTAACGCCGATGCAAAAGAAGAAGCTGAAGAATTACAGAATGAGCTGGCCAGTGCCATTGGTGACGGTTTACTCGAAGTCGAGGCCTTTAATGATCGTGTGTTAATCCGCATCCGTGAACGCGGTTCCTTCGGTTCAGGAAAGGCTAAATTGAAAAAGGAATTCCAGCCCATCTTAAAGTTAATAGCCGATGTACTTAACCAGCGTGACGGTCATTTTATCATCTCCGGGCATACCGATGACATTCCAATCGAAACCAGACAGTTTCGGTCTAACTGGGATTTATCGGCGGGAAGGGCAGCCAGTGTCGTGCACTTTTTTATCCGCAAAGGCGATGTTGACCCGGAGCGTCTGGAAATTAGAGCGATGTCTGACAATGAACCCATAGTGCCCAACGATAGCTGGGAAAATCGCGCTAAAAATCGCCGGGTAGAAATCAGCGTTTTGCACGGCAATCGACAGGCACTCGACTTCGAGTCACCAGCTCAAAATATCGATTTTGTTCAGGACGGGGAAAACTGAGGAAACTATGCAGACGGAGCGACGACGTTATTTCCGCATACAGGATTCCATTCTGTTGCAGGCCAGCGCAGTAAGTGGTGGGGAACTGGAACGTAAACTGGAAGAATTCAGACTCAACCATCAGCAGTTTTCGTCAACTCAGAACCTTAATCTGAATCTGGTCGAACAATTAGCCGATTTACAGGCCATCCAGGAACAAATGCCCGAACTGGGGCGATATCTGGTAAACCTGCAACGCCAGGTTGACCGGCTTACAGCAGTGACTTTTGCCGACGAGGCTACACCACAGAAACAGGAAAAACAGGTCAGTTTGAGTGCCCAGGGAATTTCATTTTTGACTGATGAAAGTTTTCAGCCGGTCGATGTTGTCGAGTTAGCTCTACAACTGACTCCATCGGGCATACAAATGCAGATTTATAGTCGTGTCGTACTTGTTGAAGAAAACGAAGGCAATTTTGAGCAGGGACGCTATCGAGTCTCCCTCGATTTTGAGCATATCCACAATGCCGATCGCGAAACACTGATAAAACACATTCATAGCAAGCAGTTACAGGAACTGGGTAGCAAACACAATGTCGCTCTTTAAAGCTCAATTTAGTCTTTCGTGACAACAGGTCAAAGCCCAAGATATGTCAGCAAAAGCAATTCAAAACTGGTTGACCAATCATGACGGCGTAATCCCGGCTTACGATCAGTTCCACGATCAGGTTACCAAGCTCATCGAGCAGGGGATTGCCTCATTAGGAGAAATTACTGAAAACATAATGCTCGATCCGGGCCTGGCAACGGCAATTCTTCATCAGGTAAACTCGAAGTTGAAAAAGAGCAGGCGCCCGGGCGTTGATACCTTGCATACTGCAGTTGGCCATCTAGGCAAACCCGCTGTTGCAAATCTTGTCAGTCAGCATGAAAAATTGAATGATATCGATTCACCTTCGACTTGCTCTGATCATTTTCGACAGCTCCTCAATCAAAACTATCATGCACTGAAACAGTTAGACCTGTTCGCCAGAATGCAGGGAATTAGTACGGTTAAGGACATGCGCATGGCTGTGTTACTGCATAACCTGGGCGAAATATATGTCAGCCTGCAGGATCCCGATATATACCACCAGTATAAAAAACTGGCTAGCACTAGCAAAGATAGTGTTAAAGCAGCGATAGAAGTATTTGGCTTTAATTTCACTCAACTAAGTCGCACGCTGGCGTTTAACTGGGCTTTGCCTGAGTTGCTTATCGAATCCCTCGATGAATCAAAAAATGCAGGGCGCAAAGCACGCCTTGTTCAACTGGCGGCGGAAATCGCACGTCAGGCTGAATCCGGCTGGTATCATAAATCGATGTACACAACGCAAAGACAATGCGCCGACTTCCTCGACTGCAATGTTCAGGAAATCACTAGCAGTATCCACGGAACCGCAATCGAAGCATCGCAAACTTCTCCGTTTAGCGATGTAATCAGCCCTGCCGAACGCCTTATTTTACTTCCCGACCTTATACTGCAGAAAAGCTCAAAACAGCAGGCAAAGCCGTCTGCAATCACCAAAGTCAGTAAGCCAACCCCTCTGCCTGAGCAAATCAAAGCCCTGCTGAAAGACCCAGCTACAAATCAGTCTACCGTGCTAGGTCTGTTATTGAGTGGCTTACAAAAAGACGCCGGGTTTAGTTGCGTGGCTCTCATGCTACTTAGCGGCGACAAAAACAGACTGGAGACAAAAGCCGGAAAAGGACTTAACTCGAATCCTGCTTTTAGTAGACTAAAGCTCGATATCAAACATTCCGGACTGATAAAAAGCTTACTGCAAAAGCCACAGGCTTTATTCATTAACAACGGCAACTATAAGAAATATCAATCTTTACTGCCAGGCCAGCTTAAGGCTGCCAGTATGTGTGACAGCTTCGTCATGATGTCTATTTTTATCGGCAACAACCCGATTGGACTGGTTTACTGTGATCGACAGAAAATTGAACGTCCTGTCGACGCAGCAAGCTATAACATATTCAAATCATCTGTAATGATGACCAGCAAGGCTCTGACTTTTCTGGCCAAAAGAAATGCGAAGTCCGCAGCATAATTGTTTATCGATATGCCTTACCAGGCATTTGACGCTGGAAGGTAATACTTTCGTGAATCAAACCACAGATATTTAACGCATATAATCTAATATCTGCGTTGTGATAACTGCAAGCAATAGAATTATGTTTCATTTGGATGACACAACCACAATTCCAGTTGGTGACTGCCAGGAAGATAAAATGATGTTCCTGACCAGGAGCGACGTTGACAAGTATTTTAATTGCGATCTGGTTCAGATCAGCAATTCTAAACAGACTCAAAAAAACGTGGCAAATTACCTCGGCAAGCTGATTAGGGTCTTTCAACGCCCTTCAACAGGCGGTGTAGCAGACAATAATGGAAAAAGCATCCATAAACCGAATATCGAGCCTGGCATCGGGAACCAGAATATAAACTGGACATCAATTACCAGCATTAGCGAATTGACCAGCTGAATACCAAAAAACCGTAGTCAGATAGAACGCGACTATGCCAATATGAAGCCGTGAGCATAAGGATCGAGCTCGTCAATAATAATGTCGTTCCTACCGGTAACTTTGGCCCAGCCTTGCACGGCTGGTTGTATCGCAGGATATTGGCCAATAGATGTAGCGGCAATGGCCTGTCCGATAAACTGGCTGCCGATAATACTTTCGTGAATGAAGGTTTCTCCAATTTCAAGATCACCACGCTGAACCAGTTGCGCCATTCTGGCTGAGGTTCCGGTACCACAGGGAGAGCGATCGATACCACGCTCACCATAGAACACCGCATTCCTGGCATTACCATTGTCGCTCAGTGGTTTACCTGTCCACATCACGTGACTAACGCCATGGATCAGTGGATTCTGAGGGTGTTCAAAGCGTTGAATAGCATTTATCTGGTCTCTAACTATCGGACTCAAATAACGAATTTGATCGACGCTTAACTGCTCGAGATCATCAAAATTTTCCTGTTTTTCAACAATCGCATAAAAGTTTCCACCATAGCTAACATCTACCTTCAACATACCCAGCATCGGCACTTCAATAATCAGATCGGTGGAATGAAGAAAAGATGTAACATTGGCCAGTTTTACCGATTCAACAGTTCCCTTATTAATGCTGTATTCGGCCTCAATCTTTCCTGCCGGTGTATCAAGAATCAGCACACCGGGCGTCTTCGGCACCACCAGCTCTTCCTCAATAGCAACGGTAACAGTACCGATAGTGCCATGCCCACACATCGGCAGGCAGCCACTGACTTCAATAAACAGTATGGATAAATCAGAGTCAGCATTGATTGGTGGATAAATAATCGAGCCCGACATCGCATCGTGGCCTCTCGGTTCAAACATCAGCCCACGGCGAATCCAGTCGTATCGATTTTCAAAATCCTGGCGTTTTTCAATCATAGTCTGGCCCTGCAAATCCGGGCGATTATCTATCACCACTCTAACTGGATTGCCACAGGTATGCGCATCGATACATTTAAAAATCTGTTTTGTACTTGTCATTTGTTAAACACTTTGGCTGATTCAGGTAAAGCTTTTCAGCCGGAAAAATCAGCAACTAATTGACTCAATCGGCTGGCTTCGTCTTCTGTCAAAGGTTGGACTGGTCTACGACATTGGCGAAGATCGTGACCCAGTAAATTACCAAGCGCTTTTACCGATGGATTGAACGGGTTGTGCCAGATAAAATCATTCAGAGCATAGATTTTTTGCCAGAGTATCCTGGCCTGTTCCCACTGTTTTTGCTGGCATAACGAATAGAGTTTTACCGCCAGTTCCGGTATCGCATTCGATGTTCCCCAGAAGCAACCCACAGCGTTAGCCATCAGACCGTGAAACATCAGAGGGTCGGCACCGTTAAACAGCCGAATTCCACCTGTCAGCAACTGCTGTATTCTGAGGAAATCACCGGTGCTATCTTTCAGGTAGCGGATATTGTCGATTTCCATCAACCGCTGGACAAATTCAGGTTCCAGATCAATGCCCGAATGAACCGGGATGTTATAGGCCATCAGGTCGATTTTGACCGAGTTGGCAACTTTTTCATAATGCTCGTAACTACCCGCCAGCGTCGGCCCTTCAAAATAAGGCGGTAGTACCAGGAGGCAGTCTGCACCCTGGCCTTCTGCGTGCTTCGCATAGTCGATGGTTTCCTCGGTCATCACAGCAGAAGCATGGACGATTAATTTTGCCCGGCCATCTATATGCCTGGCGACCAGCTCGGTTAACTTCAATCTTTCTTCACGGCTTAAAAAGGAAAACTCACCCGTACCGCCACAAACTGCAATAACGTGAATCCCCGCGTCCAGAAGCCTGTCCAGATGTTTCTTCTGCGCTACTTCATCAATTCGAGAACCGTCTTCTGAGAATATGGTACAGATTGGGGTGCAAATACCCTGCAAATCAGCCATTATCGAAACCTGTCATGATATTTTGTTAAACATCCCACAATTTTCAATATATTTATCAACAAATCAAACGACTTTTTGGTTAGCAGGACTCTGCTTAACACCGCAACTTATCGAATGTCACCAACTGTACAGCGGTCGACCAGGTTCATGGCCTACTATGCTATGGCAATGACGCTATTTGAGCAGTGATTGAATGCAGCTCGATTCCTGTGTAGAATATTGTGTGGAGGCTCACACAAATGGCAACTAATTTATCACTCGATCCCGACTTAATACAACGAACACTGGAATTGAGTGGAGAAAGCACGAAAAAGGCGGCTGTCAACAAGGCTTTACGAGAATTCATTGCCCGTCGGGAGCAAAAAGAAATAGTTACGCTTTTTGGAAAGCTGGACTGGGACAGGGAATATGACTACAAAAAGTCGCGAAACAGGGATGAGTCTTCTAGTTGACACCAGCGTCTGGTCTCTTGCTTTTCGAAGAGATAGCCCACCACAGTTACCTGAAGTGATCGAACTGAAAAGAGCACTGGAGTCTGGTGACGAAATTGTTGTTACTGGTTTGATTGTGCAGGAATTGTTACAGGGGTTTAACCGCCCCAAAGCGCAAGCTCAAATCCTGGATTATTTTAAATCATTATTACTTATCTCACCTGACCAGGAAGACCACATAAAGGCCGCGGAATTACATAATCGATGTAGAAAAAAAGGAATCCAGACAGGCACTATTGACGCGCTACTAGCTCAGCTTTGCATACGCCACGATTTCCATATACTAACCACTGACAAAGATTTTACCCACATATCAAAGGTTGTTGGGATAAAAATATGGAGCGCTCCCTAGTAGTCACTCAAGGGTTTACCAAAGCCAGGCTAATCCGTTTATTCTGTTTGCCTTTGTTTTTTAATTTTGTAATCACCACCTCACCGATTTCTCCGGTCGAGCTGACATGCATTCCACCGCAGGGTTGATAGTCGGTATCTTCGATATTGATGGTACGTATTGTGCCCCTTCCACGCGGCGGTTGAACCGACATGGTACGAACCAGGCCCGGATTTTGATCGAGTTCCTGTTCGCTGATCGAGCCTGCACTTACCGCCAGGTCCTGCTTGATTAACGCATTCATGCGTTGGCTCAAATCTTCCTTGTCAACCTCAAGCCCCTGTAAATCGAAATCGATCCGGCTTTCGGTTTCACCCACAGACCCGCCGGTAGCCTGCGCCGGGATTAAATGACACATTAAATGCATACTGGTATGCATACGCATGAGGCGATGACGACGTTGCCAGTCGAGTTCCATATCGACTTTTTCACCCGCCTGAATATGACTTAAATCTTCTGTATCAAGAAAATGTACGATACCGTTACGATCTTCATCGAATCGTGTGTCTATTATTCTGTAAGCCTTATCGCCAATCGATACCTTGCCGGTATCGCCGGGCTGGCCACCGCCAAGTGGATAAAAGATAGTCGATTCAAACACTACAGAATTGCCAATAACCCTCGCCACTGTCGACGAATGTGTTTTCTGATAACTATCCTGATAAA
>JAAEOZ010000124.1 GCA_024222685.1 Gammaproteobacteria bacterium
CCACTAATCGCCGTCGCCGACAATTCTGTTTCTTCGTTGGAAGTTGGCATAAAACCCCGCTATAGCTGGTCTGAATTCAGGCAACATGGCCTCGCGTCGAAATTTAGTATTAAAGATGATATGCCGGTTGCGCTGGTTCGACTGGAACGCAAAAACCACCCGGAGTACTGGGCAGGGTTTAAAAATTTTTATGTGATTACTCGTTATAATCACAGTGAACTTTATGCTATGGCCGTATTTCAACTATCGGTACTGATTAAATCCAGAATGAAAACCGATTGATGAATTCGTCGATACGTTTTATTGCAGCCTCGGGGCTGCTAGTGTCGATTGTCTCTGCCTGTACTTTCGGTGTGCCGATAGACCGCAGACAGGTCGGTGGGACAGGCGCAATACCTGCTGTTGAAAAATCCAGCAGCGGTAATCCATCATCTTATGTAGTATTTGGCAAGCGTTATTATGTGCTTGATAATGCTTACGGATTCGTAGAAAGAGGCACTGCGTCCTGGTATGGCAGGAAGTTTCATGGACGCAAAACTTCGAGCGGCGAAATCTATAATATGCATGCCATGACTGCGGCGCATAAAACCTTGCCGTTACCAACTTATGTACGCGTCGTAAACCTTGCGAATGGTAAATCGGTTGTGGTTAAAGTGAATGACCGAGGGCCGTTTGTTGGCGATCGGATTATTGATTTATCCTATGCAGCTGCCCAGAAGCTGGGAGTAATTGGTCCGGGAACTGCCCAGGTCGAGATCAGCGCTGTGCGTTCCGCCACAGAGAAGCGTCGGCCTGTGGTGCGGTCAATTCCGTTAACCGATCAGGTCGCTGCAGATATTCCTCTGTTTATCCAGATGGGATCGTTTGGTAGTGAGGTTAATGCGCAGAAAATGTCGCGTCAGTTAAGGGCCTTAAATGAAAACTCGGTATCGGTAAGTCAGTTACAGACTTCAAATGGTTTATTTTATCGGGTTCGTGTTGGGCCGCTGTATGATATAGATGAAGCCAATGCCGTGCTCCGTCGTCTAAACAAAAAAGGTTTTAGCAGCGCACGTATTGTCGTCGATGAGTAAATCTATTGGTCAACTTATTCCTTGTTACTGGAATGCCTGACCGATACAATTCGCGCCAGTTTCTTCGCCACAGTCGTCAGCTTTAAGATGAGTAGATTTTTTTACCTGGTTAGTTTGTTATTTCTGATTTGCTGCAACAATTTGTTTGCTGCTGCTAAACCGATTCCGATTCCACCGGCTTTGAAGGCCGATAGTTTTTATCTGGTTGATTTTCAAAGCGGTCGGGTGCTTGCTGAAAAAGATCCTGACAAACGCGTGGAGCCCGCCAGTATTACCAAGTTGATGACTGCCTATCTGGTCGATAAAGCTATAGAAAATGGTGATATTGCTTTAACCGACCTGGTCACTATCAGTGAAAAGGCCTGGCGTATGACGGGATCAAAAATGTTTGTTGAAGTCAACAAACAGGTATCCGTAGAAGATTTGATAAAGGGCCTGATTATTCAATCCGGGAATGATGCCAGTGTAGCGCTGGCCGAGCATGTAGCGGGTTCTGAGTCGGCTTTTGTGGGCTATATGAATCATCAGGCACAGGTTCTAGAGATGACCAATACGCAATTCAGGAATTCTACTGGCTGGCCTGATGAAGGTCATTATAGTAGTGCTCGTGATATCGCTATCTTAACTGCTGCCATGATTCGGGAGTTTCCTCAAACATACCGATACTATCGGGAAAAGGAG
>JAAEOZ010000125.1 GCA_024222685.1 Gammaproteobacteria bacterium
TCAATTGTGGCATTAATTGACTGCCACGAATTGCAACGACCCCTAGATAAAGATCATTTGAAAATCGGCTGTTCAGGCGTAGTTCTTCTTCACAAAAAAACTGCCGCTTCTCAAGCGTGGAGAAGTCGACAAATCCGAAGTCAACCGTTTTTTTTATTTTGTAGGCGTATTTACCGGTGAGGATGATCCAGGAAATATGTGTTTCCAGGATTGAAAAAGAAGCAACTGGATGTTCGTAGAGATCGGGATTCTGTAATGCTTCGACCAGACTCTGTGTATTGTAGAGAGGGAATTCCTGATTGTGCATTAACATGACCTGTAGTTTTTGTCGTTAATGACGGTACGTCCCTGTACCTTTTAAATCAGGTTCCTTTTAGTGAACTTTAACGTCGATAGTTTTAGGTTTCTCCGTCTCGACTTTTGGAATGCTTAAAGAAAGTACACCGTGCTTATAATCTGCATTAACACGATCTGCATCGATAGAAGCTGGTAAAGTAAATCGCCTTGCAAAAGTGCCGTGAAATCGCTCGGTACGATGCACTTTGCTACCTTTGCCCGTTTCTTTCTCTACTTTCTTTTCACCGGAAATACTGAGAACCCCGTTATCGAGACGTACTTCAATGTCGTCTTTTGATACGCCAGGTAAATCTGCACGAACCATATAGGCGTCATCGGTTTCCTCGATATCAACCGTGGGTGACCATTCCGTAAATCCCAGCTCTGTTTCTGGATTGGTACTTCCCATACCGCGTCCTGTAGCCTGTGTATAACGCTCCAGCATATTTTCCATTTCCCTGAACGGGTTCCATACTGTCATGTTCATGATACGCCTCCAGTCAGTCAGAATTGAACATTACTTTGAACGATTAATTCGCTCAGTTAAAGCGTAGAACTACGGTATGACAGCATCTTGACGCAGGTCAATTTTGGCATCGATTGTAGACCATCAGAGTAGATTACGAACCCTCCTCAATCACCCAGCGAACCGCGCGGTAAGTGAGCTCATGGGCCGAGCTAAGGCCGAGTTTTTTCTTGATGTGGGCCTGGTAAGTTTCGATCGTTTTGACGCTGAGATTTAGGTGCTCGGCCATTTTACCGGTTGGAATTCCCTGGCCGATTAGTTCGAAAACCTGAAGTTCGCGATTAGATAAAGTGTCGATATCACGTTTTTCAGATTTTCCATCTACAATTCCCGAAATCATACGTTCGGTCATGCGATCGCTCAGATAGACCTTACCATTGAGTACCCGACGAATGGCCTGGATAATTTTATCCTGAGCTTCCTGTTTGTTAACATAGCCTCTGGCACCTGCTGCCAATACCCGTTCGGCATAAAGTTCTTCATCATGCATGGAAGCAACCAGCATGAGGATGTCAGGGTCGCGAGCCCTGATATGCTCGATCAAATCGAGGCCGCTACCTCCAGCCAGAGAGAGATCGATAATGGCAAGGTCCGGTTTGAGGCTGATTGCGAGTTCGAGACCGTCTGACATACTGCCCGCTTCACCACATACTTCGAGGTCGTGCGTATCACCGATAAGTTGTGCGAACCCGGTTCGAACCAGAGGGTGGTCATCAACGATGAGAATTCTCGCCATCAGTTAAAACCTCATAGCCATGTTTACAGGAAAACGGCAGCATACCCTCGTGCCCTTCGCCCCAACTGTATCGACATCCAGTTTTCCCTCAAACAGACTACATCGATATTTCATAATACTTAAGCCGAGACCGTCGAAATTATCCTTTTCATGTGGAATACCTTTACCGTTGTCAATAATTTCCAGTAGACAGTCTTCGCCGTCTATTCCGATATTGACCCGGATATCACTGGCACTGGCATGTTTTATCGCGTTGTTGAGAGCCTCCTGTACGATTCGGTATATATGCATAACCAGATCATTGTCGGTAAACTCGATCTCTTCCCTGATATTTACGGTAACCGGAATATGGCTTTGTCGACGAAATTCATCGGCAAGATTTTGCAAAGCCTGATTAAATCCAGCGGCATCGATTTCGATCGGCACAAGTCCTCTGGACAATTTACGTACCTGGGAGAGCGTTTCCTGCAACCCCGTTGCCAGTTGTGTAGCCAGTTGATACTCGGGCTTAGAGGCCTTATTAACCAGACTGGTTGCCAGCATGCCAAGGCCAGTTAACTGTTGACCAATCCCATCGTGTAGTTCCTGGCCGATTCTGCGCTGCTCGCGTACCGGAACCTCCATAATTTCGCGTTGCAATCTCTGTTGTTCACTCAAATTCGTGATAACCCCCGCGAACAAACGAGTGTGCTGTAAATTGATATCACCAATTGATATATAAAAAGGAAACTGGCTACCGTTTTTACGTTGGCCGATTAACTGGCTGCCGGTGCCGACAATTTTTCCAACCCCGGAATCCAGGTAATTGTTGATAAATCTGTCGTGTCGCTCGCGCATCGACCTGGACATAAGACGGTTCACCGATTGCCCGGGTAAGTCACCCTGAGGATAGCCAAACATAGCCTCAATTGAAGGATTAACGTATTGAATGATGCCTTTAGTATTAATCAGAATGATACCTTCGAGTGCCGTTTCCGCCAGCGTACGGAAGGTTTCGGCCTGTTGTTCGATTTGCTGGGTAATGGGCTGTGCTATTCTGAAGAACAGTCTACTGGCGACAACAATAATGACCAGGCCGATGGCGAGAGCGATGAGACCCGTTTGAATAAATGGGGCGCGGATTTCAGACAGGTCGATTTTGGCGGTCAATCCCAGGTTGAGAATGGCTACTGGTTCGTAGGCAGCCAGTACCGTCTGACCTCGATAATCGAGGCCTATGGTGGTGCCTGAATTGCCCTCGAGAGCCAGTCGCATCGGTTGCGCCCATTCTCCCTGATAGGGAATTGAGCGCCTTGCATCGAGGCCCTTGTGTCTATGCCGGAGTACGAATTCTATATTGTCCCCTGACAGGCGTGCCATGGTGTATTCACCTGTTTCACCGAAACCTTTAAATTGACTGTGAGCGTTCTGTATTTGTTGCAGGGTGATTTTCTGCCAGTCGCTAGCGGTCTTGCTACCATTCTTAAAGGCATTGAAACTTGCAATAGATTCTATCAACCTGGCCTGGCTCTTTACAGATTCTATCAGCCGCAGGCGATGCTGGTCGACTGCGGTCTGGTAAAGCGTAGCAATCGAAATCGCACCGACGATCAGGCTGGTGAATGCCATTATCAGAACAAGTAGCTGAAAATTATTATGCTGATTCACTGTGGTTAATCTAGATCAGGTTTAACCTTTATTAAAAAACTGGTGAATCCTGATGTTAGCATCAGGAAATCCCCGATAGTCTAACCGCTGTTTTTGACCCAAGCTATCAACATTGAAAATAATTAATCAAAGATGCTGTGAAAATCAGCAGGGAGCCAGCCATGCCAGCCATGCCAAACATTAAACAGGAGACTCTGAGCAGACATACCCGTCCTCCGTATTCTAACGTTGCTCGACTGACACCACAGGCCGTCAATTGTCAGGTTTGTGATCCTGCTGGAGGTTGTTTATCAAAACAATTACTGGTCAACCACCAACAGCCAGACAGGTCACTTAAAACCAACCGTAGTATCAAGGCGGGCGAACACGTTTTTCGCGAAGGAGATGAGTTCGATTTTCTCTGTGTGGTTCGCAGTGGTTCGGTTAAATCCTATATGGTATCCGATGACGGCGAGGAGCAGGTACTGGGTTTTTATCTTCCTGGTGATGTGTTTGGCCTGGATAGTTCAAATGATCACGGAAGAATGTCTTCAGCGGTGACTTTGGAAACGTCTACTCTGTGTCGATTGCCAGTTGCCTGTATTGACAGCCAGAATGTCACGGATCAACTATTGAGGTTGACTTCCACTCAGCTGCAACGTGATCACAATCTCGTACTTATGCTGGCAAGAAAAGACGCCGATGGCCGACTGGCGAGTTTTCTTTGTGATTTGTCTCGTCGCTATCAGGCTCGTGGATATTCTTCATTGGAAATAAACTTGAGTATGTCGCGCCAGGACATAGGCAATTACCTGGGACTTGCAGTTGAAACCGTGAGCCGCACATTAACTCGGTTTCAGGAAAGTAGCTTGATTAATGTACGCAGGCGTGCGCTGGAATTTGTCGATCTACAAAGCCTGCAGGTCATTGCTGGGGCACAGGCCTGAAATTGAATTGTCGCAAAGGGTCGACACCCCGGATGGGTCGCCCCTGCTAGTTCGGGTTTACAGGCAATCCTTGATAATATGGTATAGCTCTGGTCGATGCTTGATGATTTCGTCCACGGTGAGGCCTTCTAACGAGTGTGGATACTTAAGCCATTGCTCGGTTTCATACAGATAATAATCAGGTGGGATGTCAGTTTTGTTTCGGGTCGGTTTATAATATGGTACTGCCACCCGGATATCATGCGGTGTATTTAAACGGGCAACATCAGTCAAATGCTGTTTAACTGCCTGTATTGTCAGGCCGGTATCGAAAACGTCGTCAACAATTAGCAGGCTGTCCTCTCTGTGGCAGTTTTTAATCAGATAATTCATGCCGTGAATTCGAATTTCGTGCGATCGACCGTCGATTCCACTATAGGAAGACGTTCGAATCGCGATGTGATCGGTTTCAACGCCATACCAGGCCAGTAATTCCTGTATTGCTATCCCCATAGGGGTTCCACCACGCCAGATTGCGATCATTATGGTAGGCCGAAAGCCGTCCTTTATTATTTTGGCGCCGAGTCGAAACGAGTCTTCTAGTAGCTGCTGGGCATCGATATAGTGTTTTTCTGTCATTATGCAATCAATAGGAAAACTTTCTATAGCAGCGTATCATAGACTGCAATACAAACTGATGATTTTCATACGGTGGAAAAACGTTTTATCGAAGAGCAGGGCCTGATAGAAGATTCTTATCGGCTAGCGGTACAGGTTTATCAAAGCAACTATTGGCCTGATTTCATTGTCGGGGTGTGGCGAGGCGGTTCAACTGTCGGTATTTATGTTCAGGAATGTCTGCAATACCTGGGAATTGAGACCGATCATATTGCAATCAGGACGTCGTACCGGGGCATGGACGATTATCTGCAGAAATTGCAGCAGGGTAGTGAGATCCGTGCTCATGGTTTGCAATACCTGTTTGAGAATATGAATGCCAGTGATAATCTGTTAATCGTCGACGACGTTTTTAGCACCGGACGTAATGTTGCTGCGGTAATTTCTCGACTGCGGGCTAAAACTCGACGAAACATGTCTAACGATGTTCGTGTCGCAGTACCTTATTATCGGTCTGGCTTTAATCAAAATAATCGACCACCAGATTACTTTCTACATGAATGCCAGGAATGGCTGGTTTTACCCTATGAACTGACCGGCTTAACGGAGCATGAAATAACATCACACAAGGGCTGGATTAAGCCAATACTGGACGATTTGATACCACCCTCAAAAATGTAGAAATCATGCGGGCGCTTCGATTGATTCGCCCTGTAACTAATGATAACGTCAGCCGCTGTTTGTGATCAGGTTTACGGCATGAAATTTTCATCTTTGGTAGAGAGAGTTAAGGGCAGTTCGGCTGATGTCTGGGACTCCCACTATGGAGCAGTTGCCGCCAGATCGCGCGGCGAAGATATCATTGTTCTGAGTGTTGGTGATCCTGATTTCGATACACCTGTTGGTGTTATGGATGCTGCCTACCGCGCTATGCGGTCGGGAGATACGCACTATACGTCTATTAAAGGACATGTGGAAATACGCAACTGCATTGCTGAGAAGCATGAGATTTCGTCCGGTCAATCGGTATCTGCAGAAAACATCATCGTTACCTCCGGAGGGCAGAATGCGTTGTTTGCGACAACGCAGTGTATTTGCGATCAGGGTGATGAAGTTATCGTATTGCAACCGATGTATGTCACTTACGAGGCCACAATCCAGGCAGCCGGGGCAACGCTGGTTCCAGTGGTGCTCGATGTTGAAAGTGGTTTCCGCCTGGATGTAAAACGTCTTAGCGATGCTATTACACCGAAAACCCGGGCAATTTACTTTGCAACTCCAAGCAATCCGACTGGTATTACACTCAGGCAAAATGAACTGGTCGCAATTTCAGAGCTTGCGATTGAACACGATTTATGGGTGGTTGCCGATGAGGTTTATTGCGACTTTGTATTCGATAATGGCTTTTATCACATGGCCAGCTTACCGGGTATGGCGGAGCGCACGGTGACGATTAATAGCCTGTCCAAATCCTATGCGATGACAGGATGGCGAGTTGGTTGGGCTGTTGGTCCGCAGCAACTCGTTGATAATATGGAAAAGCTCGCACTTTGTATGCTTTACGGTTTACCAGGATTTATACAGCAGGCTGGTTTGCATGCTTTACAACACTGCGAAAGTGACTGTCTGGCGATGCGCGATGTTTATCGACAAAGACGGGATAGACTGGTCAGGGCTTTCGACGCGATTCCCGGCCTGAAGCCGATTAAACCCGATGCAGGAATGTTTTTAATGGTAGATGTTCGCGATACAGGTTTGACTACAGCTCAATTTGTTCAGCAGTTACTGCAACAGGTTGGTGTCTCAGTGCTGGACGCAACTGCTTTTGGTGTCGGTGCAGCGGGTTTTGTCAGAGTGTCGTACACTGCATCTGATGACTTGCTGGACGAAGCATTATTGCGAATAGGGCGGTTTGTCGAGTCCATCTAGTTATGATGTTGTTGTAGCAGAAAAATTTTTTTAGCAGGAAAATCAATGAGCAAAGATATGCAGCGTTGCTGGTGGTGTGGCGATGATCAACTCTACCGTGATTATCACGATAAGGAATGGGGTGAACCTCAACACGATGAACGCTTGTTGTTCGAATTTCTCTGCCTGGAAGGCGCTCAGGCAGGTCTTAGCTGGATTACCATTTTACGCAAGCGTGAGCACTACCGGCAGGTATTTGATGATTTTGACGCTGACACAATAGCAGGCTATGACGAAAAAAAAATAGCCCGGCTATTAGCCGATCCGGGCATCGTACGTAACAAGCTCAAAGTGAATGGATTTGTTAAAAACGCCAGGGCTTATCTGAATATGTGTGAGCAGGATGAATCACTGCACGACTATCTCTGGAACTATGTAGATGGTGAGCCGATTCAAAATAACTGGAGGTCGATGGAGCAGGTTCCGGCTAACACTGATATTTCAAACGCGATGTCGAAGGATTTAAAAAAGCGCGGTTTTACATTTGTTGGCAGTACCATCTGTTATGCATTTATGCAGGCAGCCGGGCTGGTCAATGACCATATAGTAAGCTGTTATCGACACCAGCAGCTGTCGCAGAATAAAAGAGACTAATTATGGTTAAAGCTGAGGTTCAGTATCTCGCTGAACAGGGGAAAGGTCTGTGTAGTATACATACCGCTATCGATAATCCGTAAATGTCGCTCTATAGTCAGCAAGAGTCGCCGGAATTAATGGTTAATACACCTTTTTTTTCTAGAATGATGGCTTTGGGAATCAAGGTTAGGGTTTATGACTTCGGTTGATCAACTCAAAGCAATTCGACAGAAGTCTCTGGATGCTACGGAAAGCGGTCCACCTGCGCGAACCAGTAATCCGTTTTTCGGCGTCGGTCCAATAACTGATATGACGCGGGACGAGGTTGATGCACGTCTGCTTCGTTATGAATACGAAGCCTGGATCGAAAATACCTATCCCCTGTTGAGTGACCAGGGTAAGCCAGTTGGTAAAAGTACCTTTCGTGAATTAAATCGTAGTATTCATCGGGGGTTTCCTGCTGAGATCGTTCTTCGGGATATGGTGCGTGAAATTCACCGCTATTTTGAGTTTCCCAGTACTAACAAAATGGTCGTCGGTATTGGCGGTGGACATACCGGTTTCACCGTTTGTGCGATGCATTTGCTCAATGCTAATGATCCTCATCACCATGTATTCATCGATACACCCAGACCCGAATCGGATGA
>JAAEOZ010000126.1 GCA_024222685.1 Gammaproteobacteria bacterium
GCTGATCGGCAAGAATTACCGTATCCTTAAGGCCGACATCGCGATAGCAGGCATCGATCAAAATCGATACATTTTTCTTATCGAGTGTTTTATTAATCAGATCGAAAGAAAGACCCTTCGGCAACAACTCACTCAGGATTGAACGACCTACAGTTGTCTCAACCAGTCGCTTAGTAGCGACCTTCTCACCACCTTCTTCAACATACTCAATAACCCGGCATTTGATCTTCGCCTGTAATTCTACAGCATGGTTCTGGTATGCACGCAGAGCTTCTTTTGCATCACTGAACACCATTCCTTCGCCCTGAACATTAATCTTGTCACGAGTCATGTAATACAGGCCAAGAATAATATCCTGTGTCGGTACGATAATCGGCTTTCCATTTGCCGGTGATAAAATGTTGTTGGTCGACATCATTAATGCGCGGACTTCAAGTTGTGCCTCCAGAGACAGCGGCACATGCACAGCCATCTGATCACCGTCAAAGTCTGCATTAAATGCTGTACACACCAGGGGATGTAACTGAATCGCCTTACCTTCAATGAGCGTCGGCTCAAAAGCCTGAATACCTAGTCGATGCAGGGTTGGCGCTCGGTTTAGCATGATCGGGTGTTCACGAATAACTTCTTCGAGGATATCCCAAACTTCGGCCACTTCACGTTCAACCAACTTCTTGGCAGCTTTTATTGTTGTAGCCAGCCCGCGCAACTGTAATTTACTGAAGATGAATGGTTTAAATAATTCTAGTGCCATTTTTTTCGGCAGGCCACATTGATGCAGTTTCAGCGTCGGACCAACAACGATAACCGAACGACCCGAATAATCGACACGTTTCCCAAGCAGGTTCTGGCGGAAACGTCCCTGCTTACCCTTGATCATATCTGACAACGATTTTAATGGGCGCTTGTTGGTACCTGTAATGGCACGGCCGCGACGACCATTGTCAAGCAATGCATCGACCGATTCCTGCAGCATGCGCTTTTCGTTACGTACGATGATATCTGGTGCATTCAATTCGAGCAGGCGCTTTAATCGATTATTACGATTTATCACACGGCGATAGAGATCATTGAGATCCGAAGTCGCAAACCGACCGCCATCCAACGGTACCAAAGGGCGTAAATCCGGCGGTAAAACCGGCAATACTGTCATTACCATCCATTCCGGCTTGTTACCGGAATCAAGAAATGCCTCAACGAGTTTCAGGCGTTTGGACAAACGTCTGAATTTGGTTTCAGATTTGGTACTGTCAATTTCTTCACGTAAAGTTTGCGCTTCAATATTAAGATCGACATCTTTTAGTAACTCGTAGACAGCCTCAGCACCCATTTTGGCATTAAAATCATCACCGAATTCTTCAATCGCTTCTAGATAAGACTCATCAGTCAAAAGCTGACCTTTTTCAAGCGTAGTCATGCCCGGATCGATAACGACAAAGCCCTCGAAATAAAGTACTCGCTCAATATCACGCAAGGTCATATCAAGCAACAGGCCGATACGTGAAGGCAAAGACTTGAGGAACCAGATATGTGCGATAGGGCAGGCCAGTTCGATATGCCCCATGCGCTCGCGACGTACCTTGGTCTGAGTAACTTCAACACCACACTTTTCACAGACCACACCGCGATGCTTGAGTCGCTTATACTTTCCACATAAACACTCAAAATCCTTAACAGGACCGAAAACCTTCGCACAGAACAGTCCATCACGTTCCGGCTTAAATGTACGATAATTTATCGTTTCCGGTTTCTTAACCTCACCGTAAGACCAGGAACGCACCATATCGGGTGAAGCCAGACCAACGCGAATATGATCGAAATCGTCGTCTGCACCCTGCTTCTTTAATAAATTAAGTAAGTCTTTCATGATTATTCCTGCTCAAGTTCGATGTTAAGACTCAAAGAGCGAATTTCTTTGAGTAATACATTAAATGACTCTGGCATACCGGCTTCCATACTGAAATCGCCATCTACAATGTTCTTGTACATCTTGTTACGACCGTTTACGTCGTCGGACTTAACCGTCAGCATTTCCTGCAGAGTATATGCCGCGCCGTAAGACTCGAGTGCCCAGACTTCCATCTCACCGAAGCGCTGGCCACCAAACTGTGCCTTACCACCAAGTGGCTGCTGAGTTACCAGACTATATGGACCAGTAGATCGTGCATGCATCTTGTCATCGACCAGATGATTGAGCTTCAACATATACATATAGCCAACAGTAACCGGCCTATCAAATGCTTCGCCGGTTCGCCCATCGATCAACTTCGTCTGACCGGTTTCAGGTAATTCGGCAAGTGCCAGCATATTCTTGATTTCCTCTTCTTCCGCGCCATCAAAAACCGGTGTCGCCATCGGCACACCACGGCGCAAATTTTGACAAAGCTGTACTATTTCGCCATCGCTGAAGTCATCAAAATCTACTTTCTCGCTGTTCTTGTCGTAAACTTTTTTAAGGAATGTTTTAAGCTGTTCAATCTTGTTGTGAGCATCCAGCATGGCTCCAATTTTGAGCCCAAGCCCATTTGCTGCCCAACCAAGATGCGCTTCAAGTATTTGCCCAACATTCATCCGTGAAGGTACGCCCAACGGGTTGAGTACGACGTCTACAGGTGTGCCGTCTTCTCTATAAGGCATATCTTCTTCTGGTACGATCATCGAAACGACACCCTTGTTACCATGCCGCCCGGCCATCTTATCCCCAGGCTGCATTCGGCGTTTCACCGCGACATAGACCTTGACCATCTTTAAAACACCCGGTTTCAGATCATCACCGGCAGTGACCTTGCGTTTTTTCTCCAGGAATCTCGAGTCAAATTCGGCACGCTGCGCTTCAAGCTGATCATTCAACGACTCTAGCTGTTTGCTGACATCGTCATTCGCGAGGCGAATTTTCGACCACTGATCTCTTCCAATTGATTCCAGATATTCAGCACTGATCGTTGAGTTTCTCTTCAGACCCTCAGGTCCACCAGTTGCTTTCTTACCAGTAATCAACCTGGCTACACGCTGATAGATGTTTTCTTCGATAATACGGAACTGGTCATCGAGATCCTTTTTCAGTGACTCGATTTCGGCTCGTTCATTTTCCAGTGCACGGGAATCCTTTTCCACGCCGTCACGAGTAAATACTCGAACATCGACTACCGTTCCGACAACGCCGGACTTCATGCGAAGCGAAGTATCTTTTACATCAGAAGCTTTTTCACCGAATATTGCACGTAGCAGCTTTTCTTCAGGTGTTAACTGGGTTTCACCCTTAGGTGTTACCTTGCCGACAAGAATGTCACCAGCCTTGACCTCAGCACCGACATAAACCACACCGGATTCATCCAGTTTAGATAACAGGCCTTCACTGACATTAGGGATATCAGCGGTAATTTCTTCTGCACCCAGCTTGGTATCACGAGCCAGACAGCTCAGCTCTTCGATATGGATTGTAGTAAACCGATCCTCTTTAACAACACGCTCCGATAACAGGATCGAGTCTTCAAAGTTATAACCATTCCAGGGCATAAACGCGACCTGCATATTCTGACCCAGAGCCAGTTCACCAAGGTCGGTTGATGCACCGTCGGCTAACACATCACCAAAGCTAATCTCATCTCCGGGTTTAACTAATGGTTTCTGATTAATACAGGTATTTTGATTTGATCGCGTATATTTGGTGAAATTATAAATGTCGACACCCGTTTCACCCGAGCTGGTTTCGTTATCATTCACTCGGATAACGACCCGACTGGCATCCACCGAATCAACAATACCACCGCGAACCGCCTTAACTGTCGTTCCTGAATCGATTGCTACAGCTCGCTCCATGCCTGTTCCAACCAGAGGCTTCTCGGCACGCAAACAGGGCACAGCCTGGCGCTGCATATTCGACCCCATGAGTGCGCGGTTAGCATCATCGTGCTCCAGGAACGGAATCAATGAAGCGGCAACAGAAACGATCTGCTTAGGCGATACGTCCATATAATCAATTCTGTCGGGTGTTGAAAGAATCGACTCATTTTGATGTCGACAGGGAATCAGGTCATCAGTCATAGCACCTTTTTTATCGAGCGTAACGTTAGCCTGGGCAATGGCATACTGATTTTCTTCGATGGCCGAGAGATATTCGACATCGCTAGTGACCTTGCCATTGACGACCTTTCGATATGGTGTTTCCAGAAAACCATAATGATTTGTCCGAGCATAAACGGATAGAGAATTAATCAGGCCGATATTCGGACCTTCAGGGGTTTCGATAGGACAGACACGCCCATAGTGTGTTGGGTGCACGTCACGAACTTCAAACCCGGCGCGTTCTCGAGTCAGACCACCTGGCCCTAATGCCGAGACTCGTCGTTTATGGGTCACTTCGGACAATGGATTGTTCTGATCCATAAACTGCGACAGCTGACTTGACCCAAAGAACTCCTTAACAGCTGCAGCCACTGGCTTGGCATTAATGATATCCTGTGGCATCAGGCCTTCAGACTCGACAAGGCCAAGACGATCACGTACAGCGCGCTCGACGCGCACGATACCTGTTCTAAATGCATTTTCAGCCATTTCACCGACGCTGCGTATACGTCGATTACCGAGGTGATCAATATCGTCAACCGAACCATTACCATTGCGAATATCGATCAGCACCTTCATTACGTCAACAATATCATCTGTAGACAAAATGCCTTCGCCCTCGATCGCGTCTCGACCGAGACGACGGTTAAACTTCATACGCCCAACTTCTGATAAATCGTAGCGTTCAGCATTAAAGAAAAGATTCTGGAACAGATTTTCAGCCGACTCTCGTGTCGGTGGTTCACCGGGACGCATCATGCGGTAAATTTCGACTTTTGCTTCGAGATCGTTGGTAGTCGGATCAAGTGCCAATGAATTGGATATATAAGGTCCACGGTCAACATCATTAGTAAATATGGTTTTGATTTGCTTGATGCCCTTGTCTCGAATCATCGCCAGCAATTCTTCGGTAACCTCGTCATTTGCGTTCGCAAAGACTTCACCGGTATCTTTGTCTACCAGATTTTCAGCGAGGATTTTACTCATTACAAAATCTTCAGGAACAGGTAAAACTTTGATGCCTGACTTCTTCAGATTTTTAATATGTAGAGCAGTAATTCGACGTCCCTGAGGTACCAGCACATCGCCTTTAACGAGAATATCAAATGTAGCGGTCTCACCTTTCAGCCAGTCGGCCTCAAGAACCATGTCAATTTCATTTTTCTTAATCTTGAACACATTGTGCTCGAAAAACATATCGAGCATCTGTACGTTATCGAATCCAAGCGCTCGGAGCAGAATGCTAACCGGTAACTTGCGGCGACGATCAATGCGCACAAACAGTGAATCTTTGGGGTCAAACTCGAAATCGAGCCAGGAGCCACGGTAAGGAATAACCCTGGCCGAAAATAGCAACTTACCCGAGGAGTGGGATTTACCACGATCGTGATCGAAAAATACGCCCGGCGAACGATGCAGTTGTGAGACTATGACACGCTCAGTTCCGTTAATAACGAAAGTACCGTTTTCAGTCATTAGCGGCATTTCGCCCATGTAGACTTCCTGTTCCTTTATATCCTTTACCGAACGATTCTTCGCAGAGGCTTCCTTATCATATATAACCAGCCGTACAAGCACGCGTAACGGTGCTGCGTAGGTGAGCCCTCGAATCTGGCATTCCTTAACATCGAATACCGGGTCATTGATACGGTAACTGACATATTCCAGTTCAACATTGCCAGAAAAACTGACAATTGGGAAAATAGACTCAAAGGCTCGCTGCAATCCAGTGCTTTTCTGCTCACCTTCCAAATCCAGAAAACGCTTGTACGAATCGGTTTGTATTGCCAGCAAATAGGGTTCATCGATGACTGCGGGTCGTTTACCAAAATTCCTACGAATACGTTTTTTCTCAGTAAAAGAGTAAGCCATTTATTTTCCTCGTAAAAAACATTACGTTTTCAAGTCACATTCGGTGGCGTGCATCATAAGCACGCGCGGGCCGATGGCATTTTCAGCCATCAGCCCTTACTGTAAGTATTGGGTACGAATACCCGACAACTGCCCAATAACTTAAGCCAATTTACTTAAGTTCGACAGTTGCGCCAGCTTCTTCAAGCTGCTTTTTTAGATCTTCGGCTTCAGTTTTAGAAGCACCTTCTTTAATAGTAGTCGGTGCACTTTCCACCATATCCTTTGCTTCTTTTAGACCAAGGCCCGTGATACTACGGACAGCCTTGATGACACCTACTTTCTTGTCACCGAAACCGGCCAGAACAACATCAAATTCGTCCTGTTCGACAGCAGCAGCGGCATCGCCGGGGGCAGCGGCAGGTGCAGCAGCAACCGCTGCAGCAGCCGAAACGCCGAATTTCTCCTCCATTGCAGCGATCAGATCAACAACTTCCATCACGCTCATGTTTGATAAAGTTTCAAGAATATCTTCTTTAGAAACTGCCATTAGTTTTCTCCTGATACAGAAATTTAAAAAATAAGTTTAAGCTTGCTTCTGGTCGCGAATAGCAGCCACTGTGCGTGTCAGCTTGCCTGGTACTTCATTCATAGTACGGGCAAGTTTCTCTACAGGTGCTTTCATTACCGCCATCAGCATGCTGATTGCCTGATCGTAAGTTGGCAAAGAAGCCAGTCGCTTGATCTCCGAAGGATCTAAAAGTTCACCGCCAAAAGCGATTAACTTAACCACCAGTTTCTTGTTGGAATCGGCATAATCTTTCAGAACCCTGGCGGCACCGCCCGGCTCTTCCATCGAAAATGCATAAACCATCTGACCTTGCAAAGCATCATTCATGCAATCATAGTCGGTGCCTTCGAATGCACGTTTTGCCAGTGTATTTTTCACCACGCGCAAATGTACATTCGATTCACGAGCTTTGACGCGCAAATCGGTCATTTCACTAACTGTCAGGCCCTGATACTCGGCTGCAATAACAGAATGTGCTTGCGATGCAACTTCAGTTACTTCGCTTACCACAGCCTGCTTTTGCTGGAGTGTTAAAGGCATACTAGTTCTCCTGATTAAATTACCACACTGAACACATGTTCAGACCATCATCCCTGTCAGACCACCCTGTCAATCCCTTTACGACCTCTTAACCAGGAACTCCTGTCTCAGAAGATCGTCTACGCAGGAAATTAAGATGAAGTCTCCTTCATCACCCACGGTCTTTGACGAGTCACCAACCGTTCGAGCAGTCGATGTTCTCAAAGATCTTGTATAGCCTCGCTACTAAATATTGAGCGAAGCCTGATCAACCGCTAAACCAGCTCCCATAGTGGTAGAGATTGATATTTTTTTCAGATAAACACCTTTGGCACTACTGGGCTTGGCCTTATTCAGGTCAGCCAGAAGTGATTCAAGGTTTTCGCGAAGCTGTGCTATCTCAAAACTGGATTTACCAATAGTGCAATGAATAATGCCGCCTTTATCATTACGGTAGCGCACCTGACCACCCTTGGCATTTTTAACCGCAGTAGCAACATCGGGCGAAACAGTCCCTACTTTAGGATTTGGCATCAGTCCGCGAGGGCCCAGCAACTGTCCCAACTGACCGACAACACCCATCGCATCCGGACTGGCTATGACGACATCGTAATTCAGGTCACCTGCTTTCATCGAATCTGCAAGTTCCTGCATGCCGACAATATCAGCACCGGCATCTTTGGCTTTTTCAGCATTATCGCCCTGGGTAAACACGGCTACCCGGACAACTTTACCAGTACCATTAGGCAGCACACTAGATCCACGAACATTCTGATCAGATTTACGCGCATCAATTCCCAGATTGATTGCAGCATCTACTGATTCGTCGAACTTGACTGTACTCAGTTCTTTTAATAACTGCAGACCCTCATCGACCGCATACTGGCGAGTAGAATCAATTTTGTCACGAATAGCGGCGGCCCTTTTAGACATTTTAGCCATCTTAAACGCCCTCCACATTCAGACCCATGCTACGGGCGCTACCTGCAATAATCTTAACCGCCGCATCCATATCATTTGCATTTAGATCCTTCATTTTGGTGGTGGCAATTTCTTCTAGTTGAGCCCTGGTAACAGTACCAACTTTGCTTGAATTTGGCGTACCACTACCTTTCGGAATACCTGCTGCTTTCCTTAATAAAACAGCTGCTGGAGGCGTCTTGATTTCAAAGGTAAAACTTTTGTCACTATAAACAGCGATGACGACCGGTAATGGCATACCGCTCTCTACATCCTGCGTTTGAGCATTAAAAGCTTTACAGAATTCCATAATATTTAGACCATGCTGACCGAGAGCCGGACCAACTGGTGGGCTTGGATTCGCAGATCCCGCAGGAACCTGCAATTTTACATAATTTTCTAGCTTCTTAGCCATCTAGCTATCTCCCGGGTTCAAACGGACTACTCAATTCGCCCTCCCCATTGGTGTTACAAAATTTACCTTACTAAATGGGTTTGATTCATCAAACCCCTACCCTTTCTCAACCTGACCAAACGTTAACTCAACCGGGGTCGACCGTCCAAATATCTGAACTGAAACCAGCATTTTGCTTTTCTCATAATTCACTTCTTCTACGACGCCGTTAAAGTCATTAAATGGGCCATCATTAACACGCACCACTTCACCGACTTCAAACAATACTTTAGGCCTTGGGCGATCGACACCTTCTTCAACTCTGTTCAGAATCGAATTAGCCTCAGCCTCGCTAATAGGGGCTGGTTTATCACTGGTACCACCGATAAAACCCAACACCTTTGGCACCTCTTTAACCATATGCCATGTGTCGTTATTCATTTCCATCTGCACCAACACATAACCGGGAAAGAACTTCCTCTCACTTTTACGCTTGGTACCTTCACGCATTTCCACCACTTCCTCTGTGGGCACCAGTATCTGGCCAAATTTATCTTTATGGGCAGACGAAGCAATTCGGCTTTCGAGTACCTTTTTCACATAAGATTCGAAACCCGAGTAAGCGTGAACCACATACCAGCGAATCGCAGGATTATTATCATGTGTTGGCCCTTCAGCGACCACTTCTTCATCGTCTGTCATGAGCCTTACGCCAGTAAACTGTTGACACCCGTTCCGAGTGCTAAATCTATAAGCCAGAGCATAATAGCTACCAATACAACCATAACGAGTACTGCCAGCGTGGTTTGTAGCGTTTCCTGGCGGGTTGGCCAGACAACCTTACGTACCTCTACTCGCGCGTCCTTAACAAAACCCAGGCTTCGTCGGCCGACATCTGTTGTCGATACGATAAAAAACGATACGCCAGCGATCACCAACATGCCAATCACACGTAATAATTGAGATTCGTCTTCGAAATAATAAAACCCGACTACACCAGCAATTAATATCGCCAGCGCTAACATAAGTTTTAATGTGTCGAAACCCGACGTTGTCTGTTCGGTCTTTGTGACCACAAAATACCTCTAAATGCGTCGAAAATCAGCGATTATGGCAGGACAGGAGGGAATCGAACCCCCAACCTGCGGTTTTGGAGACAGCTGCTCTGCCAATTGAGCTACTGTCCTAATCTTCCAGCAGGAACCAATCCCGCCATCAAACAAAGGGCGGGGATGGTAGCCCATCTCCCGCCCCGATGCAATGCCCTTAAACTATCTTATTCAATAATTTTAGAGACGACGCCAGCACCCACGGTACGGCCGCCTTCACGGATTGCAAAACGCAGTCCATCGTCCATCGCAATCGGTGCGATAAGCGTAACTTCCATCTTCACATTATCACCCGGCATAACCATTTCTACA
>JAAEOZ010000127.1 GCA_024222685.1 Gammaproteobacteria bacterium
CAAGTTTTAAACAAATACTACCGCCGCCGCCACCACGAAATGCCACAGCAGTTGATACAGCAAAAATTCCACCCGAAATTGATATCAAAGATATTCAACAAAAACTGATTTTCAGTAAGTTCATAATTGGATCTGACGAGAAAAAATTTGTGGATGGAAAACTTGGCCATAATACCAAACTGGCACTACAATATTTATGTCTGTATTTCCGAGTCGAAGAACCAGTTGAAACGCTCGCCCCTCGCCTGCTCGAACTCCTGGAAAAGAGTGCAGGCAAGTCAAAAAACTACCCCGCTCTCAAACCACAGGAAAAAGAAGCCGATGATATCCTGCCCAGATACCACCAAATCCAGGTAAATGGTGGAGATTGCGGCTGCTCCGAAGATTATTCCGCGCTAGTCTACGGTTTCTACCCATACTGGAGTGCAGAAGGCAAGGAACAGGTTATCGACTTTAGCCTGTTTGATCGAATTGGATTTTATGCCTTGCGAGTCAGTCACGATGGCAAGATCGCCGACCCACTACAATGGAGTAACGATTGGTATATTGCCGATTTCATCAATCAAGCACATCGCTACAAAGTCGAACTTGATGCTATCTATTATATGACCAACTGGCAAAACTGGTCTGACGAACAAATTCACAACGCCAGCTATGAGATTGTTAAAAGTGCCAGCAAGCGTTTCAAATCACGTAGCCCCGAAGGCTGGCTAAGCCGAATTGATCAGTGGGTCAGAGATTCATCCAGTGCCAGGGCTGATGGTATCAATCTTTATTTTGACCAATACACTGAGACAGATCAGAGTAAAAAACTAAAACAAATCAGCCTTGCTATTACCGACCTGCTGCAATCAAAAAAATCAAACCTGAAAGTCAGTATTACTCTTGGCTTACCATTTAAGGCAAAAGATGAAAGTCAAAAGACGCTCCTCAAAGAATCAGGTGATATCCTGCTTGATAAAAACCCACAGTCAGATGAGGCGCTAATTGAAAACATTTTTGTTTTCCTGCCCGATAAAAGTAGCGACACAAAAAAACATTTACGCTCAAGTATAGAAAACGCCTTCAAAGGCCTGGAGCGCAAACGGATACTAAGAAAAGTGGTCCCGGTGATTGCCACCAGCGGCGTAAAAGAAGATAAGGCCGACTGGAAGGATGCACTTAACAATTTCTCGAAACAACTAAAATCCCAGTTCGTAGACGACCTGATTTACATGGAGAACAATTTTGCTGGCGTTGGCCTCTGGCCGCTGCCACTCGCAGCCGACAGTGAAAAAGATGAAATTAAATTGAAACTGGAGCGACTGTTCAGCGCTGATGTCACTTCCAACCAGTTCTTAGGAAATATCATCGATGATCATTTCCCCCAATTATGCCAGTTTGTTTGCCCTAATCGGTGGTATTTCCGACTGTTGCTAGACTTGCTGGTTGGTGTCATCGTCGCCTACTGGATAATTTCCCGATTCCACTGTCGCTTACGTGACTTTTACCATGATCATTCTCGTGATTTCCTGATACTGTTTACCATAACCATTCTAGTTATTATTACGACATTGACCTGCGACCCTTCGTGGAAACAACGCGCAAATAATGTAGTATCAATATTTATCGCCGCCATTGTGGCTATTTCTTTGCTGAGTTACATCAGGAAGAAGAATCAACCGCCACTACCTTAGGCTGTAATAATTTAATGTACCTACTCCTAGCCATAACTACCGCGAACATATACCTGGTTTCTTTGACAAATGAATACTCACACTGACAAAACAAAGAAAGATAATCGTCAACGGGCAGCCAGTGCATCTCTTCAAAAGAGACGTCCGAATGGATGCGGATTTCAATTCCAGGACAATCGATCTGATGCGATGACTCAGGCCAGACTACAGGATCTGGCTAATAATAGATCACAGACAAATCACACCGGTTTACCCAACAACCTGAAATCAGGCATTGAAAACCTTTCCGGGTATTCCATGGATGATGTCAAAGTGCATTATAATTCTTCCAGACCCGCCCAACTGAATGCCCAGGCCTACGCTCAGGGCACTGATATCCATCTGGCTCCTGGGCAGGAACAGCATCTGCCCCACGAAACCTGGCATGTCGTACAGCAAAAGCAGGGGCGCGTAAAACCGACCTTACAGATGAAGGAAATAATATCAGTGAATGATGACCCGGTGCTGGAAAAAGAAGCGGATGTCATGGGTGCCAAATCGTTGTCATTGGCAGCTCAGTTCTCAGAGACAGGAAGCTATCTGCCCGAAAAATCTGCGGAAGTAACACTGGCGACAACTGTTCAATGTAAAGAAATTGAAGTGGCTGGAGGACTCTTTAAAGACGACTGCGGTGATGGTTACATCCCCTTCAACGACGAATCAGACGACCAATTTGATCAGCGAGGAGGTCAGATGAGCCAGTTAGAGTTCCGCCCCAATATTAACCTGACCAACAAATTTGGTCAGAGGGCAAAGGAAGTTTCATTAGTACAGACAACCAGGTCAAGCGTCAAACAAAAGCATCAGGTTGGCGAGGCCGAGGACCAGCCCGAGTCACTACTCAATGAGCGGCGCACACAGGCGGGCTCAGCGATTGACCAGCAAATCTATCTGAAGGTAGGTAAGACAGCAATCTGTGACCTGCGGCGTACTGAATTGACCCCAATTATTAATGCGATGATGAACAAGGGTAGTAACGCCTATACCAACAACCTTCTAACTTCCTTGCAGAAGAAAATTATGGCGGGAAGCTTTGATCGTCTCTCACAGATAAAGATGAACATCCTGAAGACCAAGCTCCAGAATATCTTCAAAGCCGAGGGCGCCAACCCAGCCACCGAGATCGAAGAAAATGTACCGAAGGCAATTACCGTCGTCGAGAATTCGCGTAAGACTGTTAATCTTGATCCTCGCTACGCTGAAGAGCGTTCGAGCACTTATGGTGCGATGAAACCCTCAGAAGTTTCCGGCACTGTCGCAAAAGACACCACCGGCTGGAATGCCACCCGCTCGCTCGGTCATAAAGCCTGGCAAGCTGCGGCCGTTCTGCGCGACAGGCCCGCTCATACGGTAACGAAAAATACCGAACTCGAAGGACAGGAGGTATTCGAAGTCGCCGCCATGGCCGATGGCGGTAAGTTCGTGGGGTCGATTCGCTGGGGTTGGAAAATCGATGGAACAGTAGCCGAACGGGTTAATCAAGAGATTGAGATAGTTAATCATGGCGAGGCATCCGACGAATTTTACCAGGCTGCGCAGAAATGGAACGAAATGACGGTGCCCGACCTCGACGGCAAAACACCACTAACGACCATGCAACTGCCTGAGAAAGACCCACTAAGACCGGTACTTGATAAATTGGGCCGGGCACTGGATGAATTCCCACAGAGCCCCTATGATGTCAAACCGGATCGAACAGAGGCAATTCAGCATCTACTTGAAAGTTTGAAGACATCATGGAACAAATTAAAGACAGAACAGCGCGCTCAGTCTGCTGGCGCAATGATGGCCCACGTTGATCGCTATTATCTGGTCGTGGAAAAACGCCGCCCATCACAAACCATTATGTTGGCAGAAAAAGGATTCGTGGCAATTCCACCTTGACACTAGTCAGGTTAGATCGGAACTATTACAGTTCAATGTATCATTAACATATTATCCCCTGTTTATTTCTCAGAACAAATGAAGTCCATTCTGTTAAACGCTTTTTATCTTCTGACAATCGCAATCCTGTTAACCGGCTGTCAAACGGTTCCTGACGGTCATATGCAACACAATCATATGCATGGCCTGTCTGCGGCAATAACCCCGGTAACATTTTTTGTATTAATAAGTACCGGGTTCCTCACCGGTTTAAGCCACTGCGTGGGTATGTGTGGCGCTCTGGTTAGCGCGTTTTCGATGCAGCAAAAAACCATGAAAGGTTCGATTACCACAGCCCTGATCAAATATCAGGCCGGGCGCATCAGTACCTATATTCTAATCGGCATAGTCATGGCAACCATTGGGGCCGGTCTACAACTCGTCGCATTTGGACAGAACTTCCAGGTTGGCCTGTCTATTTTTGCGGGTTTGCTGATGTTATTTATCGGCTTGAGTTTGATCGGCAAATTTGCCAGTTTACGCTGGGTTGAGTCTGCCGCATTGGCGCAATGGGCGGGTTCTGTAATTAGTCGCTTGATGGTATCTAATCACCCCTCCGCGCCTTTTGGCCTTGGTATGGCCAATGGTTTACTGCCATGCGGGCCAGTGTATGCAATGGCTTTACTGGCTGCAACGGCAGCGAGCCCTCTACAGGGTGGGTTAATCATGTTGTTCTTCGGGTTTGGTACACTACCGGCAATGCTTGGAATGGGATTTGCCTCAGCCAGACTTGGTGTCGCCCTGAGAAACCGGCTATACAGATTCGCCGCGAGCCTGATCATTATTGTCGGTCTGCAGCAGATACTGCGTGGCCTGGCACTGGCCGACCTGCTGGATCATTTTCATATTGGCCAGGTGATGATCTGGTAGGTAATATCAAAGCATGCAATTGTATTAAACAATACGCGGATCAAGTTTTAAATCCGGCATTCGAAACGCCTGTTCAAAAGCCCTGGCCACGGTGATAACCCGTTGATCATCAAAACTACGGCCGACAATTTGAATCGCTGTCGGCACACCGTTATCGCAGACACCACTGGGCAATGATATTGCTGGACAACGGCTAAGCATATTAAACACATAGGTCAGGTTCCAGTGCTCTTCATCCATGGATATCAATTGCCCGTTAACTTCTACATTGCTTTCTGGCCAGGTGAATTCAGCGGGTACACCCGAGGTAGTCAGAGTCGGGCAAATAAAAATATCGTATTCATCCATCAACGGGCCAAACTGGTTATACATCTGAACAGTGGTTTCAATTGAATTGAGATAGTCGGTGGAAGTCGAACTTAGTGCGTTTTCCAGGAACCAGACGGCATAATCGGTGAGCTCATCTCGGTGGCTGACGAGCAAATCTGCAAAAGTCACAGCCCAGCCATGAGCCCAGTAATGGTGTGCGGCTTCGATAATCGATTCATCCCAGCCGAGTTCAACCTGCTCGACATTTGCCCCCAGTTCCTGAAAAACCTCCAATGCCTGTTCGGTATTTCTGCGCACACGATGGTCGATAGTGAGAAATCCCAGATCCATCGAGTAAGCAATCTTCCAGCCCGTCAGATTATCGACATTGGCATAATCCAGCGTAATTATTTCGCGCAGTGAAGCTATATCCTGATTATGTGGCCCGGATATAATATTCTGCATCATCGCTATATCGGCGACACTTCTTGCCATCGGCCCGGAATGACTATAAAAATCCAGGTTAAATATGGGTAATTCAGGATTTCTGCCATAGGGTGGTTTATAACCGACAACACCACAAAGTGCTGCCGGTATTCGAATCGAACCACCAATATCAGTTCCCGTGGCAATCGTCGCCGTACCCGCAGCGAGGGCAGCTCCCGAACCACCCGAAGAACCACCCGGACTAATATCGAGATTCCAGGGATTGTGACTCGTACCCCATAAGCGTGAGTGACAGGAGCCCAGCAAACAAAACTCGGGCGTAGTAGTCTTGGCATGAACAATCGCACCTGCATCAAGCAGACGTTGAATAATGACATCGGTTTCGTCATCAATTCGGTCTCTGTATACCAGTGACGACGAGGTTCTACGAGTGCCTTTAAGTCGAAATTCATCTTTCACCGCAAGCGCAATCCCCTCAAGCGGTCTTGCTCTGCCCTGCCGATATCGGGTTTCGGCATTTTTTGCTTCGGCCAGTGCCTTATCGAAATAAGTTTCGGTAAAGGCATTGATATGCGGTTCGACTGTTTCGCTGCGCATGATAATTGCCTGTATTAAGTCAACAGGGGAAATGCTACCAGCGCTAAACTGCTTAATTGCCTCGTCGGCAGTGAGGTAAATAAGTGACTCAGAATGCATTTCTTAAACAAAAACGCCCGGGGGAAACTACTTTACCCGGGCATTAATCATCATTACATTCCTGTTATTGCATAACCTTGGTCCAGACTTTGTCGATCAGTGACTGGGCTTTGGGCGAGCAGGTCGGTGCGAAAAACACTTTCAGATCAGACGGCGGATTGATCTCCGGTGCAGACTTTAGTTCATCCGAGTAGTAGGCGGCAGTGCCCTTGACGGCATCGCCGTAACCCTGGTTTTCGGTCAGCATCGCCATGTTTACCGGATCCATCATGAAGTTCATGAACTTTTTGGCGTTTTCGACGTTCTTGGCGCTGGTCGGCACCACCATACTGTCATACCAGCCGACAACACCTTCTTTCGGGTAGGCATAGACGATAGGCGCACCGGTCAAACGACCCAGTCGTGAAAAACCACTCCAGTGATTGGTCATCATGGCTTCACCGCTGGTGAGCAGGTCGCTCATGGTTTCGGAGTTGTAGGCGACGACGGATTCCTTTTGCTTAACGAGCATGTCCTGGATTTTCTTCATTTGTTTCGCATCTTCTGAACAAAACGGTATGCCGAGATAGATGTTGGCAAGGCTAATGACTTCATCCGGAGTCTGAAAAACGCTCAAACGCCCGCTGAGTTCGCCGGACGGCTCAAAGAATTCTTTCAGAGATGCACCCTTACCAGAATACAATTTGCTATTGTACGAGAAAGACGTCGTGCCCCACTGCCAGGGCCCTGAATACTCCTGCTTTGGATCCCATTCGGGATAGGCCCAGCGCTCTTCCAGGTTTTTGAAATTAGCCAGCTTATCTACGCCGACTTTCTGGATAAGATCTTCTTTGATCAATATCGGTACGAAGTTCTGGCTGGGCACGACTATGTCGTATCCAGTGGCTCCGGCCTGCAACTTGGCCAGCAGGGTTTCGTTGGAATCGTACGTGTCCACGGAGACCTTAATACCGGTTTCCTTTTCGAACTTGGCGATGAGTTCCGGCGGTGTGTATTCTGTCCAGTTATAGATAAACAATTCACCATCGGCTCTTGCCGATCCCAGGGTCAGCATCGCTACTGCCGCGGCGAATATGGTTAAAAGATGTTTCATTTGGTTTTCCTCCAGTTGGTACGATTAATTATAACTACATAGTTACATTTTCAGTGCACAGTATCGGCCTGTGACTTTTTAGAAACGATCCAGTATGCGCTAACAATACCGATCGAAACAAGCAGTAACACGGTGGAGACAGCATTGATCTCAGGTGTCAGACCGCGACGAATCATCGAATAGATGTAGACGGGTAGCGTGGTAGACCCGGCACCGCCGACCATCAACGTGATAATAAAGTCATCCATGGATATCACAAACGCAAGCATTGCGCCGGCGACGATGCCCGGCATCAGTAACGGCACGGTAACGTAACGGAAGGTTTCCAGTTCCGAGGCATAGAGATCACGTGCGGCCTGCTCCAGCGACGTGTCCATGCCTTCGAGCCGCGCTCGAATCGGCATGAAGGCAAACGGAATACAGAATGTGACATGGGCTATGATGACATTGCCCAGCCCCCAGTTCAGCCCAATCGCAGAAAAGAAAATTAGCACTGCTACTGCGGTTACGATTTCCGGCACCATCAGCGGCAGCGTAATCAGTCCTAATGAAATTGTTTTACCGCGGAAGTTACCACCTCTGGCCAGCACCAGGGCACCGATGGTGGCAATGGCCGTGGCAAAAATCGTCGACACCGTGGCGACAATAAGGGAATTCCACACAGCTTTTTGAATATCTTCATTCTGAAATGCCTTGATATACCAGTCGACACCGAACCCGCCCCAGTTCATCACCATGCGGTTGGCGTTAAACGAATAAAAGATCAGTACGACGATGGGCAGATACAGAAAGATGAAGAAAAACACCGTCCAGCCACCAAGCCCGCGATAGTGGCCCACTGGAAGTACCTTCTTGCCTGCGCGCGGGGATGACGAATTTCTCATTGGCTCGCTCATAATCAGGCACCTTCCATGGCGGCTCGTTTTTTAGCTGAACTGGCGTAAAAAATTAGCATGACAACAACCACCGACAATAGCAACATGGATAGCGCCGCACCAAAGGGCCAGTTGCGAGCCGACGCAAACTGAAACTGAACCAGACTGCCCAGCATCAGCTTTTTACCTCCTCCCAGCAGATTCGGCGCAATGAAAGCCCCCAGGCAGGGAATGAATACCAGGATGCAACCGGCAATGATACCGGGCTTACACAAAGGGATAACGACCTTTGTCATGATTTCGAACCGGCTGGCGTACAGGTCGCTGGCGGCTTCCAGCAGTCGGAAATCCAGCTTTTCCAGGCTGGCATAAATGGGGAGTACCATTAGCGGCAGATAACTGTAGGTCAGGCCTATGGCGATGGCACCGTCGGTATACATCATGCGTAACGAATCTTCGATTATGCCGGTTGCGAGCAATGGAGTCTCGATTACCCCGCCACGGCCTAAAATGATGATCCAGGCAAAGGTGCGGATCAACAGATTAGTCCAGAACGGGATGGTGACCAGGTAAATATAGAAATTGCGCCGATTTTCCGGCTGCAACGTGATGAAGTAGGCCACCGGGAAACCGAAAATCAGGCACAGCAGGGTCGCGCCGAAGGATAACTGGAGGGATCGAAATATAATATTGATGTAACCTGGATTGAAGACCAGCTGATCTTCCAGGTCGTATTCAAAAAAGAGTTTGACGTAGGCGGCCAGCGATCCTACGGGTTTAACACCACCATAGGGATTGGGCTCGAGGAAGGAAAACACAGCCATGATGATCATCGGCACCAGCATGAAAATACCGATCACAAAATAAGATGGTGCGAGGCCCAGCCAGCGCCGCCCGGTATCGCTTTTTGGTAGCCAGTTGCTCACTGCGCCAGCACTCGCAAGGCCCGCGCGGAAAACCCGACCACAAGAGAATCGCCGATAGTGAAGGGCAGCTTACCGTCCTCGCGTGGGCGTGCCTGCGCTACTAATTCAATGCCATCCCCCATGTCCACGGTGTAGGCCGCCTGGTTTCCCAGGTAAACCATGTTCGCCACCTTGCCTGGCCGGGCGCTGGAAGTATTTGCTTCCTGTGGTGCCGACAGGCTAATTTTTTCCGGCCGAAGGAAAAGCGTAACCTGGTCGCCAACCTTGTGACCACCACTGTTCTCGGCCTCGAATAAACTATTTGATCCGATTCTGCAGGTTACCAGGTCATCGTTGAAGCTTTCAATCACGCCATCCAGAAAATTCGTATCGCCGATGAAATCCGCGACAAAGCGGTTGACCGGATGTTCGTAGATTTCCGTAGGCCCGCCAATTTGCTGCACTTCACCCTCGGACATGACCGCGATCCGGTCACTCATGGCGAGGGCTTCTTCCTGGTCGTGGGTGACGAAGACGAAGGTAATACCGGTTTCTTTCTGCAACTGTTTGAGTTCTTCGCGCATCGCCTGGCGGAGTTTCAGGTCGAGGGCCGAAAGTGGTTCGTCGAGCAGCAGCACCTTGGGGCTTGGCGCCAGCGCGCGGGCCAGTGCGACACGTTGCTGCTGGCCACCGGAAAGCTGGTTGGGACGGCGATCCGCCAGATGTTTCATTTTCACCAGGGTCAAAACCTCACTAACGGTAGCTTCGATTTCCGGCCTGGGTTTTTTAAGTCGCTCGAGACCAAATGCAACGTTTTGAGCAACCGTCATATGTGGAAACAGGGCGTAATGCTGAAACACTGTATTCACCGGGCGCCTGCTCGGTTCGAGATTCGCGATCTCATCATCGAACAGCATGATTTCTCCGCCGGTTACCTGCTCAAAGCCGGCAATCAAACGAAGCAGGGTTGTTTTACCGCACCCGGAAGGCCCCAACAGAGTAAAGAATTCGTTATCACGGATCTCGAGACTGATATTTTTAAGCGCGATAACCGGCGAACTGCTGTTACCGTAATGCTTCACAACCTGATTAGCGGTTATAGCTGCAATCGAATTATTCATACTAAAACGGGATGATCATCTCGCGCAATAATCTGCGTTAGACTGTACCCGGACTCCTCCTCTATAAGCTGGCTACAGGTTTTGGAACGAATTCAGTCTTTCATTTGTATATTTATAAGCCCGCTATTACCGGTTAGAGCTTTTGCAGTGCTGAATTCGTGATCACATCGCCTTGTATAATTTAGTAAACAGGCGACTAAGTCAAGCTAGAACCTGCTTCTGGTTTAGTACTAAATTTCTATGCAATGGTTTTATTAAACCGAATTAAAGAGTGACCGGAGTCAGACTTGAATCGCCTGATGTCGGCTTGAAGATTCGAGCCACAGCTCAAAATCTCGATGATCTAGCGCAGTAGAAATATGATTGCCCTGACAATACTGGCAGCCAAGTCGATGAAGCCGACGTAAGGTTCTGTCGTCTTCGACACCCTCGGCAACAACATCAAGGTCGAAAGACCTTCCAAGTGCGAGAATAACCGTCACAATTTTTTCTTCAGCACTATTTTCTAACAGTCCACTAATGAATTCCCGACCAATTTTGATTTCATTAATCGGGAAGCCTTTCAGATATTTGAGGGAAGAGTATCCGGTGCCAAAGTCATCAATAGACAGACGAATGCCGGCGTCGGACAGTTTTGTCAGTAGCTGGATTGCAACTTCAGGAGATTGCATTACCGCTGTTTCAGTAACCTCCAGACATATTTTTTGCGGATTGATACCAAAACTATGAACCAGGTCGATAATATTCTCGATAACATCTTCATTATGTAATACTCGTGCTGAAAGGTTGATCGAAATCGACAGTTCAAAACCCATATCCTGCCAGATTACATTTCGAGCCAGAGCCTTAGCCAGCACATGTAAGGTAATCGCATCTATCGCCCTGGAGCGTTCAGCAATAGCGATAAACTGGTCTGGCCGAATTAATCCCAGTTCTGGATGGTGCCATCGAATCAGGGCTTCTGCCCCGTAAATGTGACCGGTTGACAATTTTATCTGCGGTTGGTAATACACAGAAAACTGATCATCTTTGATCGCCTGGGGTAGTCCATGAGATAGTATTGCGGCTGTTTCGGTTACGACAGACTTTTCAGAACTATAGGCCGAATATCCCAGAGAGGCTTTCTTGGCCTGGTACATGGCCATGTCCGCAAATCTTAGCAGCGTCGAGGCATCTTCACTATCCTCAGGACAAAATGCATAACCAATCGAAATACCGATATTGACCAACTTACCCTGCACCGAGAAAGGCTCAGCAATGGCTTCAATGATTTTTTCAATCACGGTAACTATCGAATCTCGGGACGTCATTGACGTCAATATTGCAGAAAATTCATCACCACCTAACCTGGCAACAGTATCAGCTTCCCGCACGGCTCTATTTAACCGCTCTCCCGCCTGCTGTAACACATTATCACCCGCTTCATGTCCGTAGGTATCATTAATTTCCTTAAACAGGTCGAGATCCATCATCAGTATCGCAAACAAATCACCATCGCGTTGCTGATTATGTATGGACTGCTCGAGGCGATCCTGGAATAGCTGGCGGTTCGGTAGACCTGTCAGCGAATCATAGAAACCCATTGAGATGAGTTCTTCATCACGACTTTCAATCTGTTGCTGTAACACGCTCTTATCACAGGCAGACTCGATTAACTTTTGCAGCGTCCAGGGTGTCAATTCATCCTTGTTCAGATATTCCTGTGCACCTAGCTGTATACTCTGTGCAGCAACACCGGCACTGCTTATGCCAGTCAGCATAATAATCGGCGGGCGCTGGGAACAGGGTTGTTCCAGTAGATCCTGAAACAGTTCAAGAGATGTGCCTTCAGGTAAAATATAATCGAGCAGGATACAATCGAATTCCTGTTGTTCGATCAATTGCTTACCCTGTTCACTATTAACCGCCCTTTGAATCGAAGCATTTAATCCACAGGTTGATAGCGAACGCTGTATGACTCGAGCGTCTACCTCATCGTCATCAATTAGTAATATCCTGTAATCAACCATACTATTAAGATTATGTAATGTGAGAAAGCACCCGACGGCTATGAAAACGGACTGTCTCGGTATAGTTTCTAATCATTGAGATCAGGTTATCGTAGTTACCACTGGCAACCGTTTTAACAATATAACCGGCGATATGATTTGAATATGCTTCAGTCATGTCGTGGTTATCGTCCGATGTTGACAGCATAAATATAACAGTTTCATGAAGGCCTGGATCCTTGCGTATTTCGCTGAGAAATTCTAGTCCCGTCATCCTCGGCATATTGATGTCGAGTAAAATAATCCAGGGCCACGCCAGGCCGCCAATATCCTGACTACGCAACATATCAAGGGCTTCTACGCCATCGTGCGCAACAACGATATTATCCACAATATCAACATCTTTAAGCGCTCGAGACAGCGTTCTTATGTCGACATCGTCATCATCTACAATCATTATCGACAGCGCCGGCTGGGGTAATACACTCATTTCTAATCTACCTCTATCGTTCTTACTACTGTTTACTCTGTAACGTCTACATCTGGATAAATCGGCCATTGAAGTCGAAAACTTGCACCCACACTCACACCAGGCACGAGCTCAATAATCCCGCCAAAAGACTCCATGACTTTTTTAACCAGTGCCAGACCCATGCCACTACCTTCTATCTCATCGCGCCTTTTCAAAGTTTGAAACATCATAAATACTTTCTCAGCATGCTCTTCGGGTATTCCAGGGCCATCGTCTGACACTATCAGGCATACCCTTTTATCGTCGCATGTCGCTTCCACTCGTATTATTCCTTCATCCTGGTGATGGTGCTTAATCGCGTTCATTATTAAATTACGTAACACAATATCGAGCGCTGTTGGTGGTGCCACAACCACCGGCAATTTTCCATTTATTACTAGCTCAAATCGATCATTCGGAATAAAAAGTGCAGCTACCTCTCTAACTAGTGGCTCCAGTTCAATCTGATGCATGTGACTTTCGCCTCGTCCAACGCGACAATACTGCAATAAACTATCGAGCAAATGTTCCATTCGAAAGACGCGGTTACGCAGCATTGCCAAATCTGTCTTACTTTCTTCGGACATAAAATCGCGTGTATCTTCTTCAATAATGCTGGCGAGCTGCCCTATTCCACGTAGCGGCGCCTTCAAATCATGCGATGCCAGGTAAGCAAATTTGTCGAGTTCTTCATTACTTCGACTGAGAGCCTCAGCATGTTCTGTAATTCGTCGCTGTGCTTCGAGCTCTGCAGTCTTATCCATCATAGTCACTAAAACAGAGGCACCTTCTTCAGTTTCTATTGGCCTTAAGTCAATCGCCATTGTTATTGTCTTACCATCACCACACAGGGCCTGTAGATTATTGCCCTGTTTCATTGTTCGAATATGCGGAGTGTGGTTGTAGTCGTCCCGCAGCCTGGTATGTCTGTCACGAAGCTTTTCTGGAACAAGGGACTCCACCGACATTCCGACCAGTTTATCGGCGGCATATCCTAATAGCTGAGTAGATTTTTCATTGGCCTGGGTGATAAAACCGTCGGCACCGACTATCATTAACGCTGCGGATGACACCTCAAAAACTTCCATAAAGCGACGGTCAGCCTGTTTTCGCGTATCCAGCGCTTTTTGCAGACACAATCGAGAAACGTCCATTTTTCGCGCAACTACAATAATTAAAGCAATCGCAATACAGATTAGAAAAACCGACGTTATTGTTCTCGGAATGACTATTTTATTTATGTTTTTGAAGACTTCGGTGCGTTCCTTTTTGACAACAATGCCCCAGTTTATACCTTCGATCTTGCGTGTTGCTGCAATAACCGGTCTACCAGAATAATCGACTGCCTCGTCGAGTAAAACACCTGTACCGTGATTTAACGCGTATATCATGGGCACATTACTACCACTGGATGTCGCTATCTGCTGACCTATAGCATGGCTCCTGTTCCTGACTTCTGTAACGGACAGGGCATTGCCAGCAGCATCAGCGGCAACCAGCAATACTTCACCTGTTGCACCAAATTGAGCCGACTTGATGCTACGATTAATCGCCTGCGGATTCAGGCGAACCTGCAATAAGCCTATCGTATGCTGATTCAATAGCAGGGGAGTACTCACCACCAGAAAAATCTGATTTCCAGTCCGCAACATTTGAACCTGTGTGGCTTCAAATTCATCCGGTACATTACCCATGATGTCGCTGTATCCTTTGTCTATACCCCCTGACATATCGGGCTGATTTGCTGCGACCACCTGAATGTTAAAATCCACAATGGAAATTCTATCGATGTCTGGATCACCTTTAGCGGCATCGGTTAAAATTGCTGACATGCTCTGACGCAGATTTTCACTCGGCTGGGAATTGTACTGGTTTAGCAGTTTCTTCAGTTGCGCGCTGGTTGCCACGAGTCGTGCTTTGTCGTTATAACCGTGAAGTAGAATAGAAACGGTGGTAGCGTAACTGTTGGCCAGCCCGGTAAGCTTCTGCACCTCTTCACCAAGCAATGTTTGTCTAATCTGGTGTATTTCAAACGCCGTATAACTGATAAAACAGCCAATTAAAATGGCAAGCATCCAGGCTATAGGAGATATTTTTCCTGACGAGCGCATTGAACGGGATGAATCTTTTTCAACAGAAGGTATTCTGAGCATAGTTGAGAATAAGAAGTTTACCGAAATTGCCCTCAACACCTGGCAACTATCGAACGGGCTGTGGCTTCCTCATATAGCTCAATATAAATGCGTGATTAGCCAGTTATTTTTAGAAAAACAGTAAATAAATCCCTAATCGCATAAATTAAACTTGAAATTTGAGTATTTTGGGAATATATTCCCATTTGAAGACTCAGAACATTTTCTTGCTATGGTGAGATTAACTCTGTGAAATTTACATACCACTAGTATTGTCGGAAAATAATTATCTCGGGTGATGAATGATGAAATCTAAAAATGAATTAGAAAGTGAAGAAACCATAGATACAGAGAGGCGCTCCGCGCTGTCTCGACTTGGGCTGGTTGCGTCAGTGGTTTATGCTACCCCTGTGTTAATGACGCTGAGTACCTCAGTTAAAGCAAGCCAGGATGACGAGGAAAGCAGTGAACCTACTTCTCCTAGTGAACCTACTTCTCCTAGTGAAGCCAGCGAGCCGAGTGAACCCAGCGAGCCCAGTGAACCCAGTGAGCCGAGTGAACCCAGCGAGCCGAGTGAGCCCAGTGAACCCAGCGAACCCAGTGAACCCAGCGAGCCGAGTGAACCTAGCGGGCCGAGTGATATAGACGATCCAGATATTTCAGATGACCCAGATATTCCCGATGACCCAGATATTCCCGATGACCCAGATGTTCCTCCACCCCTACCTGGTGATTCCTGATAACCATCACTATTTAAATGAACTACCTGTCGGCCTCACACCCGTCAGGTAGTTCGGTAGTTATTTTGGGTGCTCCTGTTTTGCACAAAGCCTGAAGTCGTGTAAGGTTAGGCCCGATTGAGGAGTATCTGAGGGAAAAAGTAATGCCAGATAACCGTTATCTGGAATTCGAGTCATTGTCACGTCAGTTAAAATTCATTAACTGCAAACAGCTTATTCAACGCTTTCCGGTCATATTCCCCGACTGGGAAATCGTCGAGACCACGAAAACTGAAAACCCGCCAATAATCACACTCAAACGGCTCAATAAATCGAGGTATCAACTGACAGTTGAATGGAGCAATGAGCCATTTATCTATCAGGATGAAGTCGACGCAATTTGTGGCCTGATTGCGAAGCTTATTCGCGCCACTGTCATAAACAATACCGATATGCTGTGCCTGCATTGCGCCGCGGCTCAATTCGGTAACTCACTGGTGATCTTCCCGAGTAAATTCAAAGCGGGTAAAAGTGTGTTGTCAACCTGCCTGGCTGCCTCTGGAGTTACTCTGTTTGCGGACGATGTTCTTCCTATCAGCCTTTCATCTGAGCACGGAATAGCACCCGGCCTGGCACCCAGACTAAGAATTCCCTACCCGAACAATCTGGATCAACATACTGTCGATTTTATCGAATCAAATATAGCCATTAAAGGCTCTCGATATATGTATCTCGACCTAAACAATAAAGCCCTGGCAAAGCGAAATTTGCAGGCTCCAATCGGCGCTTTCGTGTTACTCGAACGCGATGAAGGCGCTACCGCCAGCCTGGATAAGGCCAGTGAGAGCGAAGTACTAAGGCAGGTAGTTTGGCAGAATTTTGCTCGGGATGTAGACGCTGCAGAAATTCTAAGTCACTTAACGCAGATTGTTAAACGAGCTCAACTATACCGGCTTCAATACGACAAGGCAGAGGACGCTGTCAAACTCCTGCTAGAAAAATTCGCCAACCAGCAAGAGATCGAAGGGAAAAGTACACACAACTCAGGACTATTAATGGATAACACAGTTATCCAGGTAGATGTACCTGAAAACAGCTATATAAGAAAATCCGGAATAAGCGAAGTCACTATCAATAACGAAATATTCCTGGCAGATGCCAAAGGTGCAACTATCCATCATTTGAATTCGGTGGGTTCGGCTATATGGTCATTACTCGTGGAACCGATAAGCCTCGAGCAGATAACCAGCTTACTACAACAAGCCTTCCCTGATGTTACTCGTAAACAGATTGAGACGGATGTGAAAACTCTGGTTAAAAGTTTAAATTCTAAAAACCTGCTAATCCGGGGGCCAACCAGGGTCACAAATACCAGCACATAGTGATCTCAAGCATTTACGTAGACTATTGTCTAACTACAAAATGCTATATCGGATGCCTGCAGCTATGGTATTGCCGCTGTATTTATAGAAAGGGTTCGAACTATTAAAATCAGAGAAAATTAACGTCAAAATAAAACTAAGCTGATTCTCGTTTTCGTCAGATAACCGCCTGCGATAATCAAATCGTACGGTTTGACCCTTTCTATTGAAACTTTCCTCTTCAAGCGCAGTCTCACTCTCCACGATCTGGTTATCATAGGAAAAATCACTATATCGCAGTGACGCAAATATCCTTTGCTTTTCATCTAATTGAAACCAACTATATATATTTATACCTTGCTCTGAGGCATCCGCGTAGCCAACTCCATTATCCTCTCTCTCACTGCTAAAGGCAGACAATTCTATCCGGACATCACTGTCCGGTCGATAGACATAGCCCAACGAATACTTGTAGTAGTCGTATTCAAGATCGGTGCCAGCAATATCATCTCCATTCGAATCATCCACACGCTTATCATCAAAATTTCTACGCGTCGTGCTTATTGCCGCCTTAAACCGATTTTGGCTAGAAGGTCTGATTTGAAGATCAAACTTTATTCGATCGTGACTGTAATCGAAGTCACTCAACCCTGTAATTGAAAAACTTTCATAATCTTTCTTGCGATATTGATAACCAAGTCGGTATCTTGTTTTTTGCTCCGTTGTATATGATATATTTGCATTGAGTTTGGTCGAATCATAATCGTATCTGTCAACAATTGATTCACCACTAAATGTCGCATCTTCACCGGTTATTTTACTGACATAATTCTTGTCCCGGATATCGTGATTAGCAAATACATGATAATTAATCTTGCCGTCAGATAACCTGTCTTCAGACCTGTAACCGAATTCAAATCTGGTCAATGAATTATCTGCACGCTCGTCGTCGGAAAACTCTAACTGTTTGGCCCGAATTTTAAAGTAAGCATCATTTTCAAATCGATTGGAAAGCCTTAAGCCGATCTGCACAAAAGGCTCTATCTGAGGGTCAAGCTGGGTAGATAACTGGTGAGGGTTATCAACCACACCAGCCTGTCCAGATAGCGAAAAATCAACGGCAAAAGCGAAGCTATTTACAGTCCCCAGTGTGATAAAACATATCCAGAAAAATAATTGCTTCCTATGTTTTATCGGGCTATTGTGTTCACCATATGCCATGAATTTAAAAATCTCTCAGAAAAACAGATCAGTAACTTACTTCACTTAAACAAATTTATTATACCTGCAAGATCGCTTTTACCTTCGGCAATTTCAGAGGCGTCCAGACCAGCCAGTTCATGCGGAAACACCAGCCATTCCTCGCTTTCGTGAATAAAGTAATCAGGTTCAAAATCAACAGCATTTTTATTCGGTTTATACCATGGGCAGGCAACACGAATATCCGAAGGCGTATTCAATCGAGACTGTTGTCTGATCTGTTTGATGAGCGCATCGACACTTCGACCGGAATCAAAAACATCATCAACAATAAGCAGCCTGTCTTTTGCATTGGCGTTCTCTATTAAATAGTGCAGGCCGTGTACTCTAATGGTCTTGGCCTGTTGGCCAATGCCGTAATAAGAAGACGTCCTCACGGAAATATGATCGGTTTCAATTCCCTTGTATTCAAAATACTCCTGTACAGCTATACCAACGGGAGCTCCTCCTCGCCAGATACCAACGATAAATTCAGGTCTGAAATTATCCATAAAAACCTGACTGGCGAGTCGAAAGGAGTCTTCCAGCAATTGCTGGGCAGTGATATAGGTTTTATCCACGGGTTCAAGCTCGTCCGGCTAACAGAGGCCATTATTCTTACACAACGGCCGAGGTACTACTAGCCCGGTATTTCTAGCCATAATTGCCGGATTTCAGGGAAGTGATAGTCGACACAATTATTACCCTCGCCTCGCCAGTCTACGCATATAAAACTCATCGCAGCATAAGGCGTTAGCAAAACATGATGCCAGGTATCTGCGTGGTAATTAATACCCTGCTGACCGTTGGTGATAAAAGCATGTAGATCATCAGGTTGCGGAGCATCTCCGGCCCTGGCCACCACAACTACAAAGGGTGTTTGATCGAGAGGCAAAAAAGCCTGGCTGCCCAGTGGATGATATTCGACATGGTCGACTTTACGGGGCAAATCAAATTTTTTGCTCTTTACCAGACTGATAATAGGATAGGAACCATCACCTCTCGTCTCTACTTTTGCAAGCGCATTAAATCGCTCAGCCATACCATTATTGATAAAATAGGAGTCACGACCCTCGCTCTCGACTACGTCACCAAAGGCCGCAAAATCTTCCTGGGTCAGCGGTTTTACCTTCAACCCATTATTCATGCCAGTTTACCGAATAATCGAACACGGCTCAGGCCGCCATCAGGGAAGATACTGATACGAATGTGAC
>JAAEOZ010000128.1 GCA_024222685.1 Gammaproteobacteria bacterium
CCGGTAGTACCTTCATAAATAGTGACAATACGTGCGTCCCGCATATGCTGTGCGGCACCGGTTTCTTCAATAAAGCCCATACCACCATGTATCTGGACACCGAGATACGTCGCCTCCTGAGCCCTTTCGGTACACCAGCCTTTGACGATTGGAATCAGCAAATCAACTCTGCGTTGGTGTTTCACACGATCATCAACAGATTCTGAATGAAGCGCACGATCAGTTTCCGCAGCAGTCACATAAGTAATCGCACGACTGGCCTCGGAAATTGCTCGCATTTGCATAAGCATGCGACGTACATCCGGATGGTGAATAATTGTGGCACGACCATCCACACCCTGTGCGTAGCCCTGTACACGTTCCTGCGCGTAGGCCAGAGCACGCTGATACGCCCGCTCCGACAGGCTCACACCCTGTAAACCAACCTCGAGACGAGCATTGTTCATCATCGTAAACATACAGGCGAGACCATTATTCTCTTCACCGACCAGATAACCGATAGCACCCTCGTTATCACCATAACTCATCACACAGGTCGGTGAAGCGTGTATTCCCATCTTTGATTCCAGCGAGACCACCTTTAAATCGTTACACTGACCTGGACTGCCATCCTCATTGGGTAAGTATTTAGGAACCAGGAATAACGAGATGCCCTTTACGCCTTCCGGGGCATCGGGTAAACGCGCCAGTACCAGATGAATGATATTCTCCGTCATTTCGTGCGCACCCCAGGTAATAAAGATTTTCTGCCCTTTAATACGATAAAAATCTCCATCGCGCTCGGCTCGGGTACGTACCGCAGCAAGATCGGTACCGGCCTGCGGCTCGGTTAAATTCATTGTACCGGTCCACTCTCCGCAAACCATTTTTGCCAGATAAATCGCCTTTAATGCTTCACTGGCATGCCTATAAATTGCACCAATTGCACCCGCAGTTAACAAGGGACATAAGGCCAGCGACAGATTCGACGAGTTCCACATTTCGGAAACCGCATTATCGATTAGAAAAGGCAGACCCTGACCATCGAATTCGGTCGGCTTGCTAATACCCTGCCAGCCGTTCTCGACAAATTGCTGATAAGCTTCGGCAAATCCAGGTGGGCTGACGACAACATCGTTTTCGATAAAGGTACCGTGTTCATCACCGGGCTGATTCAGAGGCGAAAAAACTTCACTGGCGAGTATAGCGGCCTGCTCGAGTATGGCTTCGACAAGATCCAGTGTTGCTTCTTCAAAACCAGGCAATTGATTTAGTTGTGAAAGATTTGCCAGTTCATTAATCACAAACTGCATATCTTTTAGCGGTGCTTGATAGTCAGACATGATTTACCCCATATTTATTCGTAAAAATGAGTATTTTCACCAGGCGCGACTCGCTCGGGTACGATTTGATTTTCGGGCAGGGATTTATCTTCCAGCCCGAAAGAAATACCGAACAGCAGCTTCAAATTTTGTTCGATACCAAATGCTTCTCGCACTACATCGGCATTATAACCGAGAATTGTTTGTGGACAGCTTACAGCGCCATGAGCGGCTATCGACAACATCAGATTCTGTGCATACATGCCGACGTCGCAGGCCTCACGAATTTCGCACCAGTCCGGCATGAAAATAAAACAGACATGCGGTGCGTCGAAAAATTCAAGATTACGCAACCAGGCTCGAACTTTTCCGTCTTTGTCTTCACGCGTTATGCCTAGCGCTTTGTAGAGCAGAATGCCGACATCGAGTTGGCGCTGACGGTATTCACCCTCGTATTTATAGCCATAGGGGAAGTCGAGCTGATTTTCACCCTTGCCGACAGTCTCCAGCAACCGCTGACTGAGATGGTCGCGCAACTCACCGCAGGCGACATAGGTGTGCCAGGGCTGTGTATTGGCGTTCGACGGCGCATGGTTGGCAGTCTTAAAAATTGAATCCAGCACATCCTGATCAAGACGATCCGGCAAAAAGCCTCTTACCGAGCGTCGCTTACTGGTTAATTCGATAAACGGGGCCGCCTGGAGCAGGCCGTCGCGAAGTTTGGATTCATTCATCATTAAAATCTCACTGCTATTTTGCCACCGGTAGCATTACCCGCATGGTCTCTTTTAACTGTTGGTGCAATAAACTAATTTCATCTTCGAGCCGAGGATTAATCAACCATTGATAGATAATACCGGACATCGAAGTAAGGAAATAGCGTGCAGCCGACGCTGCGTTTATATTTGCTGACAACTGATTATCCTCGACTGCCAGCTCAATCCAGCGAGTGACGTCACTGTAGCGTCGTTCATGGATATTAACAATGACCCGGCTAATATCGCTGTCGTGGCCTATCGATTCGAACCAGAGAATGTAAAATGCTCGAAACGATTTCGGCGTTTTTAGACAAAATTCATGGTGTGCATCGATCGCTGCACAAATCGCATCGTAACCGATCCTGTGCTGGATTAACGCTTCGATTTCGCTACGCCATTGATCAGCAACTCTTTTGATCACAAAGCAGAATAATCCGTTCTTCGATTTAAAACGTGCCCCGGCAAGTCCTCGACTATAACCAGCCCGTTCACCGACTGCCTTCAAGGTAGTATTCTCAGTACCCTGATCGACTATAAGACTAATACAGGCATCCAGCATTAGCGAATCAGATAGCTCGGTACGCTCTGCATGAGTCTTACGGAGTGGTTTGTTAACTGAATTTAATGCCTGGCCATCCATAACGGGCTAGCTTACACATTTATTTGTTTGTAACAAGCAAATTATATGGGGTTCATAACGGATATAACAGCACCATAAAGTGCTAGCCGTTAATTATCGTATCTGAAAAATTAATCGTTGTATCGTCATAATTCAGTGTCGACTTTAGCTCCTGCCAGACCGATTCTGAATTGATGATCAGCTTATGATCGAATTGTTTAGTCACTAGTAGCCGTGTCAGGGGATTCTGGTTACAAAACTTGATTGAATCAGTGACGGAAGTTTCACTATCGGATTCATCGTGGGCAATTACAGCAACATCCGCATATTTTCCTAGATGGCGCCCGAGTTCCATACTTTCGTATTCTTTCCGATATATCTTACCGAATCGTGCAGCGTATTGTTTTAACATATCCGGATGTAATTTTAATGACACCAGACGCTTCAGGAAATATAACCTGTAGTTAAAAACAGGCGATATCAGAAATAGCGGCACATCTTTAATCAAGGCCTGTCGCGCATTTACAATCGATAGGCAGCCAGTTGAATGGCCTACCAGCGCGGCAAACCCCGCTCCGGAGTTTTTACGGATATAACGTAACACTTCATTAGCAGTCTCAATCGATTGCTTCAATGTAGTCGGTTTGGCCTGGCTCTGCCCATGCCCAATATGGTCAAACGCAATCGCAGTAAAACCACAACGGGCTAGCCCCCTCATTAAAGGTAAAAACTGATAAGCCTGGCCACCCCAACCATGCACAAACACTACCGTCGGGCCAGAACCGGTCGAATAGGCATGAACACCTCCTGCGCTGGTATTAATAATTTCATCACGAAAACCTTTTGGCGCCCTTGCAATCGCCTTACTTCTGTTTTTTGGGGCAAATAACAGCTTTTCTACTCTGCCTTCTGACCATCCAGGGATCAGTTTGTTTTGCACAAAACTGGACTTCCGCGCAACAATTGAAATTAAACTATCCAATTTAAATTTAGCTAAGACTGAAGTCACCAAACCACCTGAGCCCTGTTCGGGCACAGTAAAATTTTGACTGTAACTGGCGACTGACTTTCTGCTCATTCTTAACTCCTGATTATTTTCTACCAATGCTAGATACTATTTCTACAAAATACGATAGAGTTTTTTCACAAAAGTCTGTCCAGGTGAATTTTTTCACCATCTTTAGTTGGTCAGCCGAAATTTCTGAAAATGATAAATGCCACATAATTGTCTTACAAATAGATAAATACATCGACGATAATGGATATCCTTGCTAGAGTTAATTCATATTACATCTACCTCATAAACCTTATGATTGTCTGCCCAGATAATATCTGCTAGCAAATCGACTAAACTCGATATATGAGCACAATGAAAATATTTCAGGAACTGATACCTTCGCTTAGGCTGGTTAACTGGGCCCCTTCCTCTATTCGAAAACATCTGTTTGGTGAAGAATCACAGTCTATTACCGAACTCTGTCGCATGATGATGGATTCCGACGGCGAGTATTCCAGTCTGCTTCTGGCTGAACGCATCCTGAATGCTTTCGAAAAGCTTGATGAGGAAGGCCAATCAGGATTTTACGAGCTTTTAAATGCCGAGTACGACCTGGATATCGACTTGCTCCAGTCGGTGTTGAAAGATTACCAGCAGTTACCCGACGCAAAAAATCTATATCATCTCACTCAGGTCGCTGAACCCGGTCGCCAGGAACTACTGCGCAGGATTAACCTGGCTCAGGAAGGCACCCGCCGACTCGTTAAAATCAGGGAAGGCCTGCTTAAACGAATCAAACAGCATCCAGAACTTAAGCGCAGCGACAATGACTTTAGACACCTGTTTAATTCGTGGTTTAGTCGCGGATTTCTACTAATGCAACCAATAGACTGGACGACTCCTGCACATATTCTCGAAAAAATTATCGCCTACGAGGCAGTTCATGAGATTGGCACCTGGAGTGAACTACGCAGTAGACTCGAACCAAGAGATCGATACTGTTACGCTTTTTTCCATCCATCAATGGAAGACGAACCCCTGGTTTTTGTCGAAGTCGCGCTATCTATGAATATTCCGATAAATATTAGCGAAGTATTAAATATCGAACGCGAAGAAATTGATCCAGAAGAGGCTAGCTGTGCAATTTTCTACTCAATCTCCAACTGTCACGCAGGTCTTGCCGGTGTATCATTCGGTAACTTTCTCATCAAACAGGTTGCGACCAGTCTGAAACAGAGGTTTCCGCAGTTAAAAAAATTCGCCACAATATCTCCAGCACCCATGTTCAGATCATGGCTGCAAGCGCAGGCTGTGGCAAATCCAGAAATTGCCACTTTAGTCGAACAGTGTAAGCAGGAACTCAACGAAATCGTACATGAACGATTACGACAGCAGGCAGCTCGCTATTATTTGCACGAAAAAAATTCGCGCAACGAACCTTTCGATCCGGTGGCTCGTTTTCATCTCAAAAACGGAGCTATCCTTGATCGAATTAATCCCGCAGCGGATTATTCCGAAAAAGGTTTACAACAATCATTTGGCCTTATGGTTAACTATGTTTATGATTTGGCCAGAGTGGAAGACAATCATGAAAATTACATGAAAAATCACCAGATTGTTTGTAGCAGCCAGGTTAGCAAGGTACTCAACTAGCCACCGTAATACATTCGATATGAATGGTACAGATTGTATCAACCAGATTTGACTGCAATAAATCCATTGACCGCGAACTGTTAACTTTAACTCAACAGGAACCAGTAGTGAATACTAAACCCATCAGCCGTTTTCCCATCCCGAAACTTTCAGAACTACCCGAAGATATCCGCCAGCGAATTACCGAGGTTAATGAGAAATCAGGGTTTATACCCAACGTTTTCCTGGCACTTGCGCATCGTCCTGCCGAATTTAGGGCTTTTTTTGCCTACCACGATGCTTTAATGGAAAAAGAAAGTTCAGGCCTAAACAAAGCAGAACGTGAAATGATTGTTGTAACAACATCGGCTCGTAACCAGTGCCAGTACTGCGTCATCGCACATGGTGCAATATTGCGGATTCGTGCGAAAAATCCATTGATTGCCGATCAACTAGCCACCAACTATCGAAAGGCCGATATTAGCCAACGCCAGAAAATTATGCTTGATTTTGCTTTAAAAGTATCACGCCAGGCCGAGTTGATTAGCGAAGATGACTATGAATTACTTAATCAGCATGGTTTTGACGATGAAGATATCTGGGATATTGGTGCGATCAGCGCATTTTTTGGCCTTTCTAATCGCATGGTGAATCTGACTAGCATGCGTACTAACGACGAATTCTACTTACTCGGCAGAATTCCACCGGATAAAACCTGATTATACGTCAGTAATAAACTCAACCTTACCGGTTTCGAGCGAATACTCAGCACCAACAATTGTCAATGCTTGTTCCAGAACCAGTTGCTCTAGCATTTCCGACCCATGTCTTAAGTGGTTGGTAGATGCGAGAATATTTGCTCGAATTGCTGTTTTCAATAACTGATCAGGATCATCCCTAAGTTCCGTCAGTTGCAGAATTTTAATTGTCGGCCTGATACGATTTACTATGGACAGAACATTTGATGATCTGGGATCGGTCGTTTTTCCCATTTCGTCCAGTGTCGCCTTTACCGCTCCACACATGGAATGTCCTAGAACAACAACTAACGGTGTACCGAATTGTTCGACAGCGAATTCAATACTGCCGACCAGCGAGGGTGCGACGACGTTTCCGGCGACGCGAATCACAAACAGGTCCCCCAGTCCCTGATCAAAAACTATCTCCGCAGGCACGCGCGCATCGGAGCAACCCAGAATGATCGCAAAAGGTGCTTGATCACCGCTGATATCGGCCCGATGAATCTGCTTAATCATGGTATCAACGCTACGCACGCCGGTAAAAAACCTTTGATTGCCTTCTTTCAGTCTTTCTATTGCTTCAATTCCCGTTATCATTCAGCTTTCTCATCGACTACATTTGTCGCCAAAGTATACAGAAGTGTTTCTTTCTCATAAATCCGCGAAGGATATATTTCTATACCATGCCTTCATCAATTTATTGCGGTACACTTTCCCCACCGATAACCTTAAAGTGTGATTTCTGTGAGTGAAGAAAAAAAATCTGTCCGAATTATCAAGAAGTATCCCAATCGACGCCTATATGACACCGAATCGAGTCGGTATATAACACTAACAGAAGTGCGTCAGCTGGTTATTGATGAAGTACCTTTCATCGTGGTTGAGAAAAAGACCGACGAAGACATCACCCGAAGCATACTTTTACAAATTATCCTGGAACAGGAATCTGAATCTAATCCATTGTTTTCGAACGATAATTTACAACGTTTTATCCGTTATTACGGATCTACTCCACAGCAGGGGTTTTCCGAGTTCATCGGCCAGAGTTTGCAGTTTTTTCATGAACAACAACTGGGGCTGGGTAAGGCTTTTGAAGGCATTACCGGGCAGAATCCAATGTCGGTCTGGGCTGATATGACAAAAAAGAATATGGATACCTGGGGGCAGATGATGGGAATAACAAATCCTAACGATAAAAGTGATAAAACAAAATAAAATCAAGGGCCTGTATATCCTTTAAGTGATAGCCATTACCCATTTCTACTAACACAACTTGACAAAGACCGACTCTGCCTCTAAATTGTGCGTTGCACCATTGCTGCATCGCAGCATTTTAACTAACCAGTGACTTCGACCTGTAATAGTCGGTATAAATTGAAAATCTATTGCTTTGGAGTCTCTCAAAAACATTAGAGGCATTAACTAATGATCGAGAAAAAAATTGCTTTAGTGACAGGTGGCACCGGTGGCATCGGTACCGCGATCTGTATTCGTCTTGCACAACAGGGAAGACTTGTTGTTGCTGGGTACTTTCCACCTGAGAAAGCAGCGGCAGAAGCATGGCAACAGCATCGTAAAGCCGAAGGTTATGACATTGAAATCGCTGCCGGAGATGTATCCGACTATGAAGCCAGCGAAGGAATGATCAGGGAAATAGAATCCCGTTTCGGTGGTATCGATATCCTGGTTAACTGCGCAGGCATAACTCGCGATAAGACACTTCGCAATATGGAACCTGATCAATGGCATGCAGTATTACGAACCAACCTCGACTCCGCATTTAACGTTACTCGACATGTAGTAGAAGACATGACTCAGAAACAATTTGGCCGAATCGTCAACATTGCATCTGTCAACGGACAGAAAGGACAGTTCGGACAAACCAATTACTCCGCAGCCAAAGCAGGTCTACATGGCTTTACCAAAGCCCTCGCGCAGGAAGTAGCCGCCAAAGGTGTTACAGTCAATACGGTTTCGCCAGGCTATGTAAAAACCGAAATGACCAGTGCGATGCCTGAAGACGTGCTGAGTTCTATTGTCAGCCAGGTTCCTGTAGGACGCATGGCTTCACCGGATGAAGTAGCCCATTCCGTTTGCTTTTTGACCGAAGATCAAAATGCTTATATGACTGGTGCGAATCTTCCGGTAAACGGTGGCATGTATATGACATGATCGTGGCGCATTGTTACACGCTGCCAGATACAATGTTAGACTCTACCTGATCATTTCCGTAAAGAGTTTATAATTATGTCCGACAGCAACGCATGGACAAACGAGTGGCTAAAAGCCCAGCAAAAGTTTGTTGAAAGCTGGAACGATATGGCGCGGGGCGTGAGCACTCCAAAGGCAACTAGTGCATCCGATTTATGGTCAGACAGTTTTGATCTCTGGCGTAAACAATATGCTTCCCCATCAGGTGATGTAAATCAGGTCATAGACAAATGCATGAATATTGGTCGTGGTTATTTTTCTATGGCCGAACAGATTGGTAAGCAGATCTCTTCGGGTGGCAAGCCACAGGAGGCAATCAACAAATTACTGGAACAACTCAAGTCCACATTGCAGCAACAGGCTGATAGCTGGCCACCGTTTGGGCATCAGCCCGACCATGATTTCATGTCACAATGGGCAACACCATCCGCCAGCTGGCAGAAATTAGCGATGGCTATTATGCCGATACAGTTTCCGGAATCCAATCCTTCCATATATGGCATCGGTGAAGACTTCGACCAGCTTAGTCAGGTACTTTCGGTGCCGGGAATAGGTTTTTTCCGCGAGTCTCAGGAAAAACACCAGCAGGGAATTAACCTGGCACGCCACTATTTTCAATCAAACCATAAATTCAACCTGGCATTACTACAGGTTTCGATAGAATCACTACAGGCCTTTCAAAAAAAGTTAAACAATTTATACGAAGCTAATAAAACTCAATCACCGGCAAGCCTGCGCGCTTTATATGACCTCTGGGTAGATACCAGTGAAGCGCACTATGCTGACTTTGCGATGAGTACAGAATACCAGTCACTTTACGGTGATATGGTGAATAAACTCATGGCTTTGAAAAAGCATTACAGCGATATCGTTGACGACTTTTTACAATCACTAAACCTGCCTTCGCGTCATGAACTCGATACTCTGGAGCAGCGTGTTCAACAGTTACGTCGAGATAATCATGGTTTGCGCAAGGAGTTAAAGGAAATTCGATCACTTTTAACAAATTCGCCCGCCAAGCAAAGCAAATCCACCCAGAAGAAGAAATCGGCTAAAAAAGTGGTAAAAGCTGGTAACCAGAAATGAGCTCGTTCGACTATCGACCTGACCAACTCATTGATGAGCTGATAAATTTTAATCAGAACTTCAGTAAGGGCATGAAAAACCTGCTGGATGCCGAGGAGATATCGGCCGGAGTAACGCCCAGAGTCGAAGTCTATAGCGAAGATAAACTCAAACTATACAGGTACCAGGGCTCCGCAGGTGTCGTTCAAAGCAAGACGCCCGTGTTAATCGTATACGCCCTGGTCAACCGTCCTTATATGGCAGATATCCAGGAGGATCGTTCCACTATAAAGGGACTGCTCGATGCCGGGCAGGATGTATATCTGATCGACTGGGGATATCCCGACAGAGCTGATCGTTTCCTGACACTGGACGATTATATCAATGGCTATATCGACCGATGTGTCGATGTCATCTGTGAGCGTCACGATCTCGACAATATCAACATTCTAGGTATCTGTCAGGGTGGGGTATTCAGTCTGTGCTATAGTACGCTGCATCAACACAGAGTTAAGAACCTGATAACCATGGTTACACCGGTAGACTGCAAGACACCGGACAACATGCTGAGCCACTGGGTTCAACAACTGGATGTAGATTTGCTCGTCGACACGCTGGGTAACCTTCCAGGGGAAATGCTAAACTGGACATTTCTCAACCTCAAACCATTCCAGCTCATGGGACAGAAATATCTTTCAATGGTAGATATCATCAGGGATGAAAAAAACGTCAAAAACTTCATGCGCATGGAAAAGTGGATTTTCGATAGCCCGGACCAGGCGGGAGAAGCCTTCAGGCAGTTTATCAAAGATTTTTTCCAGGCTAATAAACTCGTAGAAGGTGGCCTGAAAATCGGGAAATTCGATGTTGACCTGTCAACCTTGAAAATACCCGTACTGAACATTTTTGCAGAGCAGGATCATCTGGTACCACCTGATGCTTCGCGTGCTCTCGAAGGCCTGATTGGCAGCAAGGACTACACCGAGCTTTCTTTCCCTGGTGGACATATTGGTATCTATGTTAGCAGTACCGCACAAAAAACGATTCCACCAGTAATCGGTGAATGGCTGGACGAACGTCGCTAATTACTCAGGTAAATTCTGTCCAGGTAAATCGTCAGTGATTGTTCCAAGCGCCTGCTAAACAATTGGACACGGGCGATTTGAGTTAAATCCATTTCACGGCTTTCTGGAGATTTTCGAATCTCCCGCAATGGCACCAGAATCCGGTTCCAGCCATTCTTTAAGCGATAGGATCGATTAAACCGATCACTACTTAGAAAAGTCGGTTGAACAGTTTGATGTCGTGAATCAAACACTTTAAGTGATAGCCTCAATGATGTTTTATGCGGGTAATAAATGTCGAGATTTAGAAAATGATAGTCGCTCCAGTCTGACACCAGGTAGCGCAAACCCGCGCCTGAATATGCTTCCTGTGTACCAAGAGTAATCTGTATCATTGCCCCGCTTGAACCTTGTGCAGAATTAACAATTTCGAATTCGGCGCTCCCCTCCCAACGATCCAGTTCAAATGGCGTTTCAAAATTTGATAATACCGGGAACTGAGTAGTTGCAATCATTTCATCAGAAACAGCGACCATCAAAGGCAAAAGTATGTACAGTAACAAACAAATAACAAGATATCGGGCAAGTTGCTGTATTCTTTGATGAAATCCGCTTAACAGGCCTGGAAGAAAAACAAGCACAACAAGTGCACCACAAAAATCGCGAGCGATATCCATTAAATCAAAACTACGCCCGCTATCCTGTTGAATTAATTCAATCGATGTACCCCAGATAAGCGTCGCCAATACTGAAAGAAGCCAGATCCATTTAGGTGAAGCATTCAGATAGTTGAGTAATCTGGAAATAAATAGCACCAACAAAGCAAAATAGAGAACATGCCCCAGGTTCCAGAGTTCCTTAACCGAACGAATCGCATAGGTGCCAGGGCCGCCATAAAAAAGCAAAATGCTGGCGCAACCAAGCGTCAACAATAAACATAGGAAAATCAATAATTGTCGGGTAGTCATATTATTGTTGTAGCCTGCAACACAGTAAATGATGGATAATCGTTGATAGCAAGCGTAGTTGAACAGTCTTCAGAGATTCAAACAATTTTAGCCGACAACCCGTCTAATCGCGATGAGCAAAATATCAATTAAGCAATTTAATCAGATTATACAATCTGAATTACCCTGGGCCGCAGATACCGGCATGACACTCGAAAGCATTGAAGAAGGTAAAGCAGTCATGCGACTGCCCTATCATCATAAATCTATCCGCCCGGGGGGTACAATTTCGGGACCTCATATGATGTCACTATCAGATGCCTGCATGTTTGCGGTGGTTCTCAGTTTGCTCGGCGAGGTTAAACTTGCCGTTACCACCAGCTTTAACATCAACTTCCTGCGTAAACCCCTGGAAACCGATCTAATTGCCATTGGCACCATCATCAAGATGGGCAAGCGCCTAGCTGTAATTGAGGTATCTGTTTACAGTGATGAAGAAATCGTTTCGCATGCTACCGGGACTTATTCTATTCCGCCCACCGGGAAATTCGAATCGTAGGGATCCAGGCATTAAAGGATTTCAGCAAACAGTTATGTCTACTAATCCGAAATTACTTTAGTAATAGATTTGTTAACTGGTAATAATCCTGGCTGCCGCCCGTCATTATCATCTACTACCAGCAATCTGTAGTCCCCCTCTTACACTGCAATCAGTACATTGCTATATCGGCATTGAATCTATGTTGGCATAATTCCTTTGCTGGAATGAAAAAATGCCCTTGTATTCAGGATTTCTATCGGCTTTTCAATCTCTTGAATTCACAGGTGCTGATCAATTAACTCACAGATGTCAAAATACAAGGAGTATACGATGGCGCGCAAAAACCAGAGTAATTTAACCGTAAATTTAAATTTAACCGATCAGACCGAGACGTCCGATCTACAGGCTTATGTCTTCACCAGTGGCGGCATACCACTGGGTTCGGCACCTATTTGTTCGAGTAAGGCTGCCGTTATCAAAATGCCGAAAAACATGAATGGCCGTACTATTGAGGTTTTGCTCGGCCCTGTCACCGAAGACAATGAGCCGGCACCTTCTGCCAGTACTTTAAAGCGCGCCGGTGCTTACTTCTTACCTGAGCGATATTTGGTCGAAAACCCTGTGATCGATATCAGTATTCCAGGAATCATTTTTCCTGGTTGGTGTCGTTGCCATGTCAAAGGTCGGGTAATTAATCGCGTAAACCTTCCTGATGGAAGCGTTGGGGAAAGACCCGTCTGCAATGCCCGAGTTCATATTTGTGAAGTAGATCCCTGGATTCATATCTTACCCCGTATTCCCGATCCATTAGTTTTGAAATTACGCGATGATTTGCTGGATATCATAACCCAGCTGGAGCCACCCGTTCCTATACCACAGCCTGTTCCAGGTCCGCGTTTCAGACAGACGCCAGCTTTTAACACCTCTTCAACTAACGCGAGGGAAATAGCCAGGGAAACTTCCACCCAGGCTTTTGCAAAACGTCAATTAACTGTCGATGCAAATTTTTCGTTAAAGGCCTTATCGGCAAGCTCAAACACTAGGCAACTACGCCATCAGTTAGCGCATCTGGGTCATATACTATATCCCTACTGGTGCCTGTTTCCCTACATCTGGCCCTTTTACAAAAAGGATTGCATTACTACTGTAGAAGTAGATAGCACCGGGCATTTTAGTACGACTATTTATCACGATTGCAATGATCAACCCGATCTCTACTTCTGGGTTGAGCAATTACAGGATGGTATATGGACTACTGTCTACAAACCTGGTGTCGCCTGCACTACACACTGGAACTATGTCTGCGACACAGAAGTAGTAATTAATGCGCCCAATGCCGAACCCTGCGAAGTTCCGGGTTACGATATTCCCGACGGTGTAACCCTGTTTGTATTACCTTACAAGATCGGTCATACACCCATCTGGGGCACACCTGCCGGTACACCATCCGCGCCAAATGGCTGGTTACGTTCGGATGGATTCCTCAACTATCATACCCCCGGACTAGGCCAGCTGTATGATGCTCCTTTCGGTGGCACTTTGAATTTTTATCATGATGACTCCTATTTCATTCCGAAGAGTGATACCAAGCCGGGCCCTGCTGATAATAGCATCAAATACTATCGCTATTCTTTTCGCCGTCTGGGGACGAGTGACTGGACTGCAATGACTACACCTCAGGTTCGCCGATATCGCATGGAATATGATGACGGCAGTCTCCCCACCTACGAGAGCTACCCCATTCCGTCACAAACTATAGGCGGTGAACCCAACCTGTTTGAGTTTAAACCACGTACACCACCTGTGAGGTCTATTGATCCCTCCAGCGTAGTGGTACGTGAATGGTTAAGCGGAAATATCAACGATGTTGCTGCCAGCTGGAATACGCACATCGCAGCACCGGCGATTGATGACGATCACCCAACCGACCAGGCTGGAACTTTCGAAGTTAAAGTA
>JAAEOZ010000129.1 GCA_024222685.1 Gammaproteobacteria bacterium
AATGTGGGTATCAGGTGCAGAGCATTTTGCCAATGTATCGCTGGACGCCGATCTGTCATATTAGCGGTATACAGCCAGAGTAACGGGCCATATAAAAAATCGGTGGGGAAAATCAATACCATCACGCGGAAATATTCCAACCCGTATAGAGAATGGTCAAGAAATTCACTAAACAAATCGATTGAAAACACCAGCAGTAACATGGCTAGATAACCATTGGCCGGTTGATTGATTTTTTTGACAGGCAGGTTGCTGGAGAGCAAGGTAAAAGCGAAAAATACTGCCTGAGCCGCACCCAGTAGGAACAATACTGACAATAGTGTGATTCGAGGTTCAGGCATTGAACCCCTCTGCTGATAATTGTGGCAGGGTTACATTAACTAACATGATGATGGTCAGGAACTCAAACGAGACTTCCAATTTTATCAATGCCCCATTTTATATTAACTCGCTAAAGGAAATGAGTTTTTTAAACTATGTGAATTGCAAGGAGGCAGTTAGCAAATATTGAATCATAAATTAATGACCAGATTCTCTTTTTCCCCAATTTTTTCCTTTTAGTTCGTTTATTTCCGCAGACCCTCTCTTCCCGCGAGTGGTAGAGCGTTACGGAGTCTCTGTAGTTAAACCAGTTATATCGCAAGTGCAGGGATGATGTTAAAATGCCCGGCGATTGTTCAATTCATTAACTCACGGAGGCTCCCCATGCAATCAAAATGGTTGCATAACATGTGCTGCGTACCCAGGGTATATCTGGGTGTTGCACAAGTTCCCTCGGGAGCCCGCTGCCAGTCTACTACGCAAGACGCGTAGCCTGCGGGCTGGCTATTAAATCTCGGTAACAACAACCGTCCGTTCGGTCTACGCATTCTGTTTTTTTTAATGCAGGACTGTGCTATGAGCTCAATATTACAAATTAAAAACCTTCGGTTCACACAACAATCGAAACCACTTTTCAGTAATTTAAATCTCGCTATTTCAAGCGGTGACAAAATTGGCCTGGTCGGGCATAACGGCAGTGGCAAAAGTACGCTTCTGTCCCTGTTAAACAGGCAACTAACGCCGGATGAAGGGGAGATAGTCTATCCCAGGGGACTACAATTTGGCCTGGTAGAACAATTTGTAGCCGAGCATTTACGCTGGCAAAGTCTTGAACAGGCTATTCTGGAAGTCTTACCGCAGCAATCGCAGGAGATGGATCTCTACAAAGTTCAAACGTTACTCAATTCACTCGGTTTTTCCGAGATGCAATTTCGACTCAATTTGAATGATCTAAGCGGAGGCCAGCAAAATCTGGCTTTACTGGCACGCGCGATGATTGTTGAACCCGAATTATTGTTGATGGATGAACCGAGCAATCATATGGATGTACTTGCGCTCAAGCATTTGAAGCGTTACCTGTTGAGCCATAGAAACCTCAGTTATCTTTTAATTTCACATGATCGAGACTTGTTGGACAGCAGTTGCAATCGAACCTGCTTCCTGCGGGACTTAAAGGTTATGAGTTTTGATCTCCCTTATGCAAAAGCCAGAATCGCGCTGGAAGAGCATGACAAAACTGCCGCGCACCGGCGGCGACAGGAAGAGAGGGAATTAAATCGAGTTAAAGCCAGTGCAAAGCGATTGGCCCTGTGGGGAAAGACTTTTGACAATTCCAAACTATCAAGAAAGGCCAAGAGCATGGAAAAGCGTGTCGAAAAGCTCGAACAGAAAATAACGGAAGTTACCCGGGGCAGCGGACTGAATCTTGACCTCGAGACTGACAACTTAAACAGTAAAACCGTTCTCACCTTAGAAGGATTATCGGTACACACTCTAGACCAGCAGGTTCATCTACTGGACTGTGAATTTTTAGTCGCCAGACCCGGTGATCGTATTGCATTACTGGGAGAAAACGGTACTGGAAAATCGACCACTTTAAACAGAATCATAGCCGAGTACGCCGATCCCGAATTGAAAACGATTCGTTTTAATCCAAATGTTGCATTGACTTATTATGATCAGGAGTTGCAACAGTTTGACGAAATGCTTGGACGTTTTGACTGGGTTCGAAACCGGGTCAAGATTCCCGATGATGCGATTAAAAGAGCTCTGATCCAATCGGGAGTTGCCTATCAGGATTTTGAACAACCGGTGAATCAGTTAAGTGGGGGCGAAAAGGCAAGACTGATGTTTTTGCTGATTCGCCTTGTTAAGCCGAATTTGATGATACTGGATGAACCGACTAACCATATCGATCTGGAAGGCAGGGAGCAGTTGGAAGAACAGCTGATTTCATCGGGTACAACTTTAATCGTTACCAGCCATGACCGGCGTTTCCTGGAAAACATCGCGACTCGTTTCTGGTTGATTCGGAACGGAATGCTAGTTGAAGATCTGTCGATGGATAGTTTTTACCAGAATTTGGGCAACGATCGGCAGAATTCACCCGAAAAGTCTCCCGGCAACAGTTCAAATGCAATTCAAACTGACAAAACCCTGGAGGACGACATTCTCGTTAGAATCGAATATCTGGAAAAATTAATACAGGCTGACGAGGAGCGTAAGCTGAAATTTCAAAAACCTGACAAGCAACGTCAGTGGCAAAAAGAGTTGGCAGCACTCTGGCAGCAACTAGATTAAGTTGTCGCCGAGAAATATCAGTAACCGGTCCTGCGCATTTGGGCTTAAGCAGATGGTGAATTCTGGAATCCTGGGTATGGAATTTGGTATATCAGCCGCGGTTTTGAGGAAGATTTGCAGGGCTACGAAATAAAGCAGGAAAACATTTCCCGGTTTGATCAGTATCAGAACTGGGGTGGATTTTCGACCTATGTTGGCAAACATATCGACAAAATGTATCTCGAAGTCGAAGAGAAATCCTGGTAAAAATCAATATATCGGTTAATTTTCAGATAATTTTAAAATTTTAAAAGATAGTAAAATCAATAACTTATTAAATTATTCTAAAAATAATACAAAATTTTTCCAATTTTAACTGGTAAAACATTAGAACTACGCTATATATATAGTGTGAAAGCTTAAACATGCCGTTTAATTACTCTCACGATGTCCTCCTTTGGTTATAGTAAGTCAATTATGACATTATGGCTGGTTGTCCCCTCAACCAGCCATTTTTTTGTCTGGAATCTAACCTGAATGATTATGCCTGTTGCTCGGCCACATAAGGCTGTTTTTTCAATAGCCACAGGAATAAAGCTGTCGAAATCCCTGCTGAACTGAATATCATACACATCACAATAATTTGATAACGAGTGGCGATCAGTGGCGAAACTCCTGCGAGTATTTGGCCGGTCATCATTCCCGGCAGGGATACCAGGCCGACCGCAAGCAATGAGTTGGTCACTGGAATCATAGCAGCCTGAAAAGCGGTACTGCGCGCGCGCTGATAGTCTACCTGGTGTTGCAATTCACTGAACAGCCGCTCCCCAGCAAGGCTGACAGAGTTCATTGAATTGGAAAAAATCATTCCTGCCAGCGGAATAATTACGGCAGGCTGGTACCAGGGGTCGATATGCAATACACCCTGGCTTATCCAGATCAAAATTGAGACTCCACCGCAGAATATCGCGAAAAGGCTGTATCGGAAAATTACGACTGTTTTCAGCGGCAAGCTATTTAAGGAAATCCAGCTTGCTGCCACCAGCATAAAAGTCAGCACCAGAAGAATTACCCACTGGCTATCAGCATTAAAAATAAAATTGAGCGCGTAACCGATCGCCATTAACTGCAATAGCATTCTAGTGACAGCCAAGGCCGCTGATTTCAGGCTCTCTGACCAGTAAAAAATGATAACCAGAGTAAACAGCACTGGAACAAAACCGATAACCAGATCTATCAGGGCAATTTGATACATACCTGCATATTAGCCGAAGATGTAGATCAATATCGAGTTTAGAGATTTAACGATAATCGTCCCAGTATTTATCCGTGCTTTGATTTGGCACCTGATTAGAAGATTCACAGGGGACTTCAAAATCTGCGACATTAACATGCATATTTTCCCGCGCATTGTCTTCCAGAAACTGAAAGATTGTATTCCTCAGGCACAGTAAAATAGATTTATCGAGTTCAAAGCCAAGTTCGGTGAGCAGATCTGTGAGCAATTCAAACGAGAGATGATTTAGTGAGTAGATTAAATGAATACTCTGCGCACTGGTCGGAGCGGCTAACAATACGCCCTCGGTACCAGCCAGAACTTCGCATGCAGCCTCAGCCTGTTTGTCCGGATTGGTACTCGGGCGCAAATAAAATAACCGACATCGATAACAGCTTATGTCATCCATGCAAATAGCCTACGCCGCCGTTCTGATAATATCAACAATAAAATCAGGGTAATTGGGCGTAACTCACTCTGGGCAGGTTATTGTAGTCATGTATGTTCCGGATACTTTGAAAACCAGATTGTTCCAGCAGTTCGCGGCTTGGCGGCGCCTGGTCATGGCCATGCTCGAACATTATGAAGCCACCTTTTCTGAGATACTCTCCAGCCCCCCTGACAATCTTTTCTATGGCTTCCAGCCCGGATTGTCCCGGAGTCAGTGCGAGCGATGGTTCAGCCGGTAGGTCGCCTCGACAAAGACAGGGGTCTTCGGCCGCGATATAAGGCGGGTTCGATATAATCAGGTCAAAAGGTGTCTGACCATGCAAATTTTGATACCAGTTTGACTCGATGCAATTCAGCCTGACATCATGCATGTCTGCATTTTGTCGAGCAAGGTTCAGGCAATCCGCACTGATATCGGTAGTGAGCAGATCTATACCCACTCTCTGCTTGAGTAAAGCAACCGAAATTGCACCGCTTCCGGTACCCATTTCAAGTACTCGGGGATGATCAAGATGGGCACACAGTTGCAGGCTCAGATCAACCAGCAATTCAGTTTCCGGCCGAGGAACAAGTGCGGCTGGAGTAGTCATAAAATTAAGCGAATAGAACTCGCGATGCCCAAGCAAATAAGCCACTGGAGTTGGC